>PEUU01000003.1 GCA_002781185.1 Candidatus Jorgensenbacteria bacterium CG03_land_8_20_14_0_80_38_39
AGTAACATACACTCCTGACGCAGATTACAACGGAGCAGACTTTTTCACATTCAAATCTAATGACGGAACGGTAGATAGTAATACAGCTACAATAAATATTGCGGTTTCCAATGATGGGCCGACCATAGATCCTATTGTAGACCAAGTGGCTACAGAACTTGTTGAATTATCTCTTACTGCGACCGCATCTGATCCGAATGACGATCCATTAACTTTCTCTTTAGGCGGTGCGCCAGCGGGCGCGAGTATCGATTCAAATACGGGTGTTTTTACTTGGACTCCAACAGAAGAGCAGGGACCCGGTGTTTATTCGGTGACAATCATAGTTTCTGATGGTGGCATGCAGGATCAAACAAGTTTTGACATAATCGTAGAAGAGGCGAATGCGGCTCCGGTTGCGGAAGATGATGACTCGGTCACTACCGACGAAGATGTGTCTGTTGATATTACTCTTTCCGCTTCTGACAATGATATTCCACCACAAACATTAAATTATTTTATCGTTACGTTGCCTATCAATGGAATATTAAGCGCTACTTCTGGTAATCCTGTTACTTACACTCCTAATCCAAATTACAATGGCGCAGATTCTTTCACCTTTAAAACAAACGATGGGGTAGCAGACAGCAATGAGGCTACAATTGATATCACTGTTAACCCGGTCAATGATGCGCCAGAGATTACCTTAAATGGCTCAAATCCGTTTAATCTTGTAGTTGGGGATACATTTACCGATCCCGGCGCGACTGCGTCAGATATTGAAGATGGTGATCTTACCGCAAGCATTGTGGTTACTGGCAGTATAGCGACCACTTCTTTGCCGGGCACGTTTACTATTGTATACTCGGTGACAGATTCGGGCAGTTTAAGTGCTTCAACTACTCGCGATGTTGTTATTACGCTACAACCAGTAGAAAATAACTTAACTCTTTGTTCTGACGGCATAGATAATGACGAAGACCAATTAATTGATTTGTTAGATCCTGATTGCGCTGCTTTTAAGCCAACGTTAACGGTAAATAAAATTGTTAACGGCGGAGATAAACAGGTATCAGACTTCCCATTATTTATTGGAACGACTTCTGTAATTTCTGGCGTTACAACTACTCTCGATGCAACCGGCACTTATATAGTCAGTGAGACCAACAATCAATCAAATTACACATCGGCAATAAGTGGCGCTTGTGACCCAAATGGAAACGTTACTTTAAATGTCGGAGATGTTAAAGATTGCACTATCACCAATACTTATGTAGCTCCTCAATCTCCCGCTCCTCCTAGTGGCGGAAGTGGCGGCGGTGCGCGGATATTGATAATATTTAACGAGGCAAATGGAGATGTTTTAACAACTACCGCTATTGTTATGTGGTTTACCAGTTTGCCCGCTACCACCAGAGTTGTTTATAATACTGTTCCTCATAACTATGATTTTGGCACTTCGCCAAATTACGGGTATACTTACTCAACTTTGGAAGATTCAAATAAGATTACCTTCCATGCGGTGACAATTACAGGTTTGACTCCCAATACCACTTATTATTGGAGAGCAATTTCTCACGGTTCAGGCGAAGTTTGGGGACAGGAATTAGTTTTTACTACAGCGGTTTTATCACAATCTCAACCGCCGGGAGTAGAGATAGTCGCCGGCGAGGAAGCGTTTGTCTATGAAGGGACAGAGCCCGGTCCTGCTGGAGCGGGGGAAGCTGTTCCTGGAGAGATGGTTGAAGGAGCGGTAAGCGAGGAAACTGCGGTCGGTCAAGAAGAATCAGGTACGGGATTGGGAAAATTCTTAGCGGCAATTGGCAGTTTTTTCGGTTCAGGAAATTTATGCTGGCTTCTTTTACTTCTTATAGCGATTCTGCTTGTTTTATTCCTGCTCTCTGTTGCCGGGAAGAAACAGGAAAAGAAAAAGCAATGGATTTTACCTTTAATTATATTAATCTTGATTATTTTATACAGTTTTTTAAGCTGCGCTAATTATCTGTGGTTAATTATTATCATTTCTCTTTCGGCAATTTCGTTCCTTATTTTGAGGAAGAAAGCGACGCCGATGGAATAATCTTTGTCTTGAGGAAATTTAAAAACAAAAGCCCCGACGCAGTCGGGGCTTTTGTAAAAAAGCTAAAACTAAAAATTAATCTGATAAACTTTAACCCCGTTTAGAAGCCAGATGGTTTTGCCGTCTTCGGAAACTGCGAAATCCTTTAGGTTATCAAATTTTTCGCTTTGAAATTGCTTTATTACCTCGCCGGTTTTGGTCAAAACAATTATTCGTTTTTGCGCCGGCTCTAATACGTAAAATAGTTCATAGGATGCCTGAATGCTTGATAAATTTTCCGGTTCAGGAAAGAAATCCGGGATGATTGTTTCTTTTAGATTTCCCCCGAAATACTGCGAAATTGTATTATCTTTGTTTAAAATCCAGATGGGGCCGTCAATGGCAATTGATTTAGCTCCCACTGCTTTCTTTGTTTCTTTAGCCAGCCAGGTCTGGGGAAAATCTTTGTTTTGCGTCAGGGGAGCCGGATATTTAATAATCTCGCCTTTTTTTTCATCTAAAAAATAGATGCTGGAACGATAGACGGCCAAAGTTTTGGGGTCAAAATCCGGATAAGGAAGACTCAGGGAAATGGGTTCGCTCACCTGAGCGTTAGCGAAAGGTGAAGATGAACGAAGTTCATCGACTAAGCTGTTGTTTTTAAAGAAAAAGACAAGATTCGGCTTCTGGAAGAACAAAATCTGGCTGCCAAATTCGGCTGCTTCGTTAAATGGCTGGTTAATCTGCAAAACATTTTTCTCTCCCTTGGGATTTACTTTATAAACATTGTTGGCCAGAGGGTTGAATAAATAAAGATTGTTTTGGAAAAAGACCATTTTTTGCGGAATAAACTCCTTTTCGTTAAATTCAAAAAGGAGAGAGGGGTCTGAAACCTGCTCTAATTTGCTTATTTTTTCAAGACTTTTTTGGATAGAATCTTTAAGAGAAACAACTTCTTCTTGCAAGGCGCTTTTTTCCTTGCTTACCCGAGCGAAGCGAGGGGTGGAGAAGAACGAATGTTCTTCGAGTATCAATAAAATATCCTGCCAGGCTTTTTTATAAATTAAAAAAGCGTTTTTTTCATTTACCCGAGCCGCAGCGAAGTCAAAGAGAGCTTCGCTCTCTTTTCCACCTTCGTCCCGTAAACGGGATTCGGTGGCTGAAGAAGAGGATTTATTCTCTTCGCCATTTAAGGCTAAATAATTTTCCGCCTGAGACATATTTTCACGAATACCGGTTAAGGTTAACTGGTATTCTTTTAGTTTTGCCCGTTCTCCTCCCTTAAAAATAAAAAATCCTAAAATGATAACCAGAATTAAAGATGAAACCAAAGCCAGATTTTTTCTAAAAATGGCAGAGATTTTAATTTGCGGTTTTTTAAAACTGATATTAATTTTCGGTATTTTTATTTCCGGTTTTACTTTAACTTTTTTCAATTTTTGAAACTTTTTGGCAACGGCAGTTAATTTTGATAGAAAATTTGGAAAAAACAGCCACCTTTTTTTAGTCAAAGAGGATTTATCCTCTTCTTCAGCCACCGAATCCCGTTTACGGGACGAAGGTGGAAAAGAGAGCGAAGCTCTCTTTGACTTCGCTGCGGCTCGGGTAAATAAATTAATCAGAGGATACAAGGCTTTTTTGAAGGAAAATTTTTCAGGTTTTTGCTGGAAGGTAAAAGATTTCTGCCTTTCTTTTACTGTCCAAACCTCTTTGGTTAAAAGAAGCAAAAGGCAAACCCCAGAAATTTTTAAAAGCTCTTTTTCTCTGGTTTTTAAAATCGTTCTTAATTTCTTTTCTTCAAAAGGCTCTATTTTGGCAATTTCTTTCAATAAATTCTGACTTGCCCGCCCAAATTTTCCTTCAGAAAACTTGGGCGGGCTGGAGAAAAAATTAAAGACCTCCTTAGTCAGCACCAGGATAATATCTCCCTCGGCTAATTTTCCCGCAACCATATTGCCGAATATTTTTAAAGGATAAGGTTCAATATCTTCAAATTCCAGATTTTTTCCAATATCAATGAGCTGCCCCTGCCGTAAGAGTAAAATTTTTATTGCGCCCACTTTGGTTAAATTCAAATCAAAATTTTTAAAACTCAAGATTGCCAGATTTAGGTTTCCCAACCAGCTGACATCGCCGCTTTTGGAGATTCCTTCTAAAAATTCATTTGTTTTTTTTAAACCAAGCTTTAAAGCGGCTTCCGGAGAAAATTTAATGGGAGATGAATAATATTCTCTCTTAAAGTAAGAAACAAAATTATCTAAAAATCTCAGATTTTGAGGCAAGGCATTCTTAAGTTCGCCAACCAGAAAAAGAGAACCCAAACGTCGCTCATAAACATTTTCCGGTTCATAGCAAAAACTGTCAAAAATTAAATCTTCCTTTGCTTTTGGATTGAAATGAAATTCAAAAATCTGCATCCCCGTAGTGAAATTTCAAATTAAATTTTTCTTAAAATAGAAGTATTCTTTCAATCTATATTTTAGCAACCTTTGACCTTGTGAAGTTTTTAGATAACTTTCTCTACGTTTAGCATCGTTTTGGTTGAAACAGGCCTCGTAGTAGATAATTTTCCATGGTTTGTCTGATTTTGTTGAAAAATTTAAACCTTGATTATGTTCTTTTAATCTTTTAGGAAGATTTACGGTATATCCAATATATAGCTCACCATTCTTTAGGCTTTCAATAACGTAAATATAATAGAACATAATCATTTGAAATTCTACTACGGGGCATTCTATTTTAATCATAACAAACTGAATATAAAACAGCAAAAAT
>PEUU01000007.1 GCA_002781185.1 Candidatus Jorgensenbacteria bacterium CG03_land_8_20_14_0_80_38_39
TCTTTTTCCGGCGGATTAATTTTTAAAATTTTTAAAACTTGACCGGCTTTTATTAAACCCAATTTTACAGCCACATTAATTTCGTCCAAAATAATAAGGTCATATTTCTGATTTTTAATTGCCTCTTCAGCCAGCCTTAATCCTTTTTGAGCGGCCTTTTGGTGAATAGAAAGGGGCAATGAATCGCCCAATATTTTTACAAATCCCTTCCCCATTTTAAAAATTTGGAATTGGGAGGGAGGAATTTGAAATTTTTTTAAAAATTTATCTTCCCCGCAAATCCAAGGTCCTTTGATAAATTGAATCATCATTACCCGTTTGGCTTGACCGAGGGCCCTCATTGCTTGTCCCAAAGCCGCGGTTGTTTTCCCTTTTCCATTGCCGGTAAAAACTATAATCATAAAGTCATTTTAACATTATCAAGGTAGCTGAGGCTAATAATCAAAATCTTTAAAATTGGTCAAACAATAATTCCGCCGCCAAGCATTTCAAAATCCGAAGATTTTGACCCTGAGTGTATTGAAAGGCCAAAATCCGAAGATTTTGACCCTGAGTGTATTGAATGGCCAAAATCCGAAGATTTTGACCCTGAGTGTATTGAAGGGCCAAAATCTGAAGATGTTGTTCGGGAGGTTATGGAAGATTGAGCGGGCCGATAAAACACTGCTGATTGGCCAGAAGCGACAAATTTCTGCGGTGTTTCAAATATCAGCTTAAATTTTTTAATTGGCTCTTTTATAAGTTGAGCTCTAGCTAGAGGTTGGCGATAACGGACGCGGGCTAGAACAGACATTCCAACATTCTCAAGAATGTTAGAATATTGTGAAGAAATGAAATTAACATCAGTCAGTTCAATTTCTTTTCGGTAGAGTGCCGGATTACTATCACCCTCGGCAACAACCAGAGTATTGCTTTCAACATTCTTATTGGCGACGTAAAAAGGTTTTTGGAATTTGGGCCCCAACCCGGCCACCATTCTCCCCTGCTTCGCTTGGCCCCCGTTGGGAATTTGGAATTTCGTCCCCAGGTGTCTTTGGCCAATGGTGTAGAAATAAGCGCCATGATGCTCGCCGATTTTTTTGCCTTCAGTATCCAGAATATCACCCTCTTTAAAGGGAAGATATTGAGAAAGAAAATTTTTAATATTCACCTGTCCTAAAAAACAAATTCCCTGCGAATCTTTTTTCTCAGCTGTCGGCAAACCGGCTTTTCTGGCAATTTTTCTAACTTCGGATTTTAAATAATCGCCAATGGGGAAAAGGCAATATTTCAGCTGGTCTTGGGTCAAGGTCCAAAGAAAATAACTTTGATCCTTATTTTCGTCTTTAGCAATCATCAACGAACAACGAATCGGTACTAATTTACGAATAAACGTTCGTAATGATTCGCTATTCGTTGATTTCAGCCGCACATAATGTCCTGTTGCCACATAATCAGCACCAAGTTCCAATGCTTTTTTCAAAAACAAGCCGAATTTTATTTCTTTGTTGCACATCACGTCAGGATTAGGCGTAATCCCCTTTTTATAACCGTCAATCATATATTCAACTACTTTTTCTTTGTATTCTTTTTCCAAATCAAAAATGTAAAAAGGGATTCCTAAAAATCCCGCCACCCGGCGGGCATCTTGAGCGTCTTTTTCTAGACAGCCATCTACATTATAGCCTTTAATAAAACCGCCAATAACCTGATAACCTTTCTTTTTCAATAAAAAGGCCGCGACCGAAGAATCAACTCCGCCGGACATCGCCACAAAAACTCTTTTTTGCTTGCCTGTTTGGTTTGAAGTTAACATTGCTGATTAAAATAATTTTAATGACTTATTAAAAAAATTGCTAATTTTTGTTGACGGTCAAGAAATTTACTGTTAAAATTCAGCTGATGCTGAATTATAATGAACTTAAAGTTGGCACTCTCTTTGTCAAAGATGGCGAACCTTACGAGGTTTTGGAATACGCTTTTATTCGAATGCAGCAACGTAAACCCGTTGCCCAGCTTAGAATTAAAAATCTAATTACAGGTAAGGTTCAAAATTACGCCGCCCATCAAAATGAAACATTTAAAGAAGCCGAGGTGGAAATTTTTCCGGTCAAATTTATTTATCAACATCAGGGAGAATTTTGGTTTCAGGAACTGAATAACCCCAAAAATCGTTTTTCTTTAAAGAGCGATATTTTAAGCAAAACCGTTCAGTATTTAAAGCCCGATATTGAAATTAAAGCCTTCAAATTCTCTAACAAAAACGAGAAAGACAGAATAATCAATATTGAACTGCCAATTAAAATGGATTTTAAAGTTATTGAAGCTCCGCCGGCTGTTCGCGGCAATACAGCCCAAGGCGGAACCAAAACCGTTATTTTAGAAACCGGAGCCAAAGTCAATGTTCCTTTATTTATAGACGAAGGCGACCGGGTGAGAATAAACACCGCCACCGGCGAATATGCAGAAAGAGTTAAAGATTAAAGATTTTTCTTTCTTAAAGATTCATCAATTGATTTTTTTAGAAAATCAACATCAATACTTTCTCTTGGCGGCGAAGGCGGCAATTCCCGGGATTGTCTTTCAGAAATTGACCTGCCCGCTTTGTTGGCCGGAGAAGAAAATTCAATACCCAAATTGGTCAAGGCGGAAAAGTCTTCCCTGCCTCCTTTTTCCGGCCGCGGCTCACGGCGTTGAAAAGTTTCTCTTTCTTTCATTACTCCGCTCCAAAGATTAATTTCTTTTTCCACTTGATAATTGGGCCGGCTGTAATTTTTTCTGGACATCTGGATAATGTTATTGGCAATGGAAGTTGAAGCCGCAATTTTAAATGGCGGCAGAGTCACGGCCGAAAACGGCCGGCTGGTCACGCCATCAACCATTAATTTCAAGTAAATTGAATAGTTGGGCAAATTAACCAAATCTTCAATGATAAATTCCGGCTCAAATTCTGTTTCCAAAAACTCGGCGTCAGTCGCGCCTACCCGAAAAACAATTTTAGTGCCAACGTTGCCAAAAACAGCGTCCCGGACCCGAGTGGAAACATCGGTAATTAATTGTCCGATATATTGATGGCCTAAAATAATATTTAAACGGTATTTTCTTGCCTCGGAAAGAATGGTCGCGAAAGAATCGGTAGCAAAATTTTGAAATTCGTCAACATAAAGGTAAAAATCAACCCGTTCCTCTTCTGGAATTCTCACTCTTTCCATTGCCGCCAGCTGGATTTTGGTGATAATTAAGGCGCCCAAAAGCGAAGAATTATCTTCACCGATTTTGCCTTTAGAAACATCGGCTAAGAAAATTTTGCCGGTGTTCATAATTTCAAGAATATCAATCGTGCTCTTTGATTGACCGACGATATTCCGAATTAAGGGCGTTGAAAGAAATTGGCCGACTTTATTTTGAATCGGAGCAATAGCCTCGTTTCTAAATTGAGGTCCCCAAGCCTCATATTCATAAATCCAAAAGGCCTTGACCACCGGGTCTTTGATGTTATCAACAATTTTTTGGCGGTATTCTTTGTCAACCAAAAGCCGAATCACGCCTAACAAAGTTGAACCGGGCGTGTCCAAAAGCGCCAAAACAGCATTGTTGAGAATATATTCCATTCGGGCTGACCAAACATTAGACCAAATTTTGGTAAAAATTCCCATTAATCCCGAGGCGACCAAATGTTTATATTTCGGGTCCGGAGTTTCCAAGATGTTAAAACCGATATGAAAATCCGAATCGGCCGGATTGAAATAAATAACGTCTTTCACCCTTTCCTCGGGAATTTTGCCTAAAATGTTTTGGATTAATTCGCCGTGAGGGTCAACCACGCAGACGCCTTCGCCATTGGCAATATCTTGAATAATCATATTGTAGAGCAAGGCGGTTTTTCCGGTTCCGGTTTGACCAATAACATACATATGCTGCCGGCGGTCGGTTCTTTTAATGCCAAAAAGCCGATTAGCGTTTCTAAAGTTAGTTCTGCCAAAATAAACAACACTTTTTTCTTCTGTTTCAACCATAAAATTATTATACCACGCCGGTATATTTTTTTCTGGAAAGTTCAATAATTTGTTCGTGATAAGAAGGTTGAGAAGGAGGCAGGACCTTTAAGGTTCGGCTGGAAAAAGGGTCAAAAGTTTCTCCGTCAATGATCATTTTTATGTAAAATTCGCCAGAGGCGAGATTAATCATATCCCGAGCTTTAAAAACCGGCATCAGGGCTGTTTCCAAGCGTAAGGCATCCTCGCCGCTAACTCTAAAAATAATTAAAGTGCCGATATTGCTTAAAAGAGAGACGTTTGTTTTGGTAGAAAGTTGGGTCAAAGAGGTATGGGTAATAGTAAAATTTAAACCTCCCAGATGGGCTTCGGCCAAAAAATTTTCCAAAATCGGCAAGGCTAAATTATTAAAGCCGTCAATATAAACATAAAAATCCTGGCGTTGACTTTCATTTAAGGATTGCCTGGCGATGCCGGCTAACCGCAATTTCATCAAAAAAATTGAACCCAAAATAGCGGCATTTTCCTCTCCCAATTTATTTCTAGAAAGAGAAACAAGGATAATTTTTTTGTTTTCTATAAATTCTTCAAAATTAATTTTATTTTCTTGATGGTTGAAAATTTGCCGAATAGCAGGATGAGAAAAAAACTGGCTCAATTTGTCAATTAATGATCTAATGGCTTCGGTTTCAAATTGAGGCAGCCATTTTTGAGAAAATTCAATTTCCCAAAAATTTTTTACCAAATCATTTTTGATATATTTAACCACTTGAAGCCGAAAACTTTCGTCAGTTAATAAGTTCATAATTTCCGAAAAGCGGGCCCCGGGGTAATCAAGAAGGGCTAAACAAGCAAAACGAAACAAGTGGTCAATTCGCGGCATCCATAAGGAGCCAAAAAAATCTTTCATTATTTCCGTTAAATCCTTGATGAATTGAATTTTAAAATCAACGCCGCTGAAAGGGTTAAAAATTAAAGAATGTTCGGCGTCAGCCGGGTCAAGGTAAACCACATCTTCCATTCTTTTTTGGGGAATAAAATCCAGAACTCCTTTGGTTAGAGAGCCTTGGTAATCTATAAGCATCAAACCGTAGCCAGAGGCAATGTCCTGACGAATGAGAAGTTCAAGCAGCTTGGATTTTCCGATGTTTCTTTGGCCAACAACATAAATATGGTGTCGCCGGTCCTGACGTTTAATTCCGAAAATAAAACGTTTTTCTTCCAAAGTTGAAGCATAATTGGTTTGGCCCATAAAAGAGACGGTGGCTGGATTAAGTCGGCCGTAAATTGGCAGCCCCGGCGGCGGCGGAGCTGTTTTGGCTATTTGAGTTTGAATTTTCGGAATCATAATCAACTAGAACGCAAATTACAAAATCTTTATTTCCTTTAAAAAAGCTTCATAATCCCCCAAAACCTTCTTGGCTTCAGCTACGGGGGGGGCAAATTCCGGCGTGTGGACCAAATCATTTCTTACCCGGTGCGCTTTCCATAACCGGTCAAGAGTTTTTATTTCCCCGGGATTTAATTTTTCTAAACGGTCAGCCAAATGTTCACCCTTTAACCCCAACTCTTTTGAAACATCTTCAATAAGCTTATCCGCTTCAATGATGGCGGCATATACTTTTTCCGGCTCTTCTGAAACGCTCCTTTTTAAAATTTCCTCCCAACGTTTTTTAAATAGGGCATTATCTAGAGTTAAAATACTTTTTGATTCACGGGGCAAAAAAATTTTAGGCCGGCTTGAATAAACTCTGAATAAGACAAAAATAAACAATCCCAAAACCGCCGCATCAATAACCAAAAAAATGCTTCTGACAAAATAAAATATTGAACGCCAAGGTAAATTATTGAAAAAAAACCAAAGGGATTGAAATAAATTATTGAAAAAATCAGCCATAAATTATTTATTAAATTTTTCTATTTCTTTTTCTTCGCCGAAAATTGACAAACCAGCCGGCGGTCCGGCGCGGCGGCTTTCCAAATGACGAATATGAGGTTCGGTCACCACCACCGCCGTCGGCATATGAAATAAAGTGGCTAAACATTCGGTATTCATTTTAAAACTCTGCGAAGCAAAGTTCCAATTATAAAAGGAGGAGATAGGCAAACGTCCGATATCGGATGCCGGCGGCATTTCTCTTTTTTTATAATTAAACAATAAACGTTCCTTGCGATACTCAATTCTTTTATTAGAAAACAAGTAAGGTTTTCTCCAAATGGTGGCAAAGGGAGTCACGCCGCGATTTGGTTTAAAAGAATTAAGATTAAGAGCGGCATATTGATTAAATGAACCTATTAACCCTTTCTTGGCGTAAATTTTATCATAAGTTATCTTTGGAGAAAGGTATAAAAGGCGAATTAAAGTGTTAAAAGCCGGTTTGGAAAGATTTCTTTCAACGGCTTTTAGGATATCTGTTTGCCCGGGGGAACGGACACCTAACTTTGTTCCTATCTCTCCTTCTTTACCAAACTCAATAAGTGTCGGTTTTCTGAGTTTTTCTAAAAAATCTTCCCATTTATCTTTCCATTCCTTTGGATCAACGGGAGCAATGAGAATTTGAATGCCCGTAAATTCGTCTTTTTGTAATTTAGCCAAGGCCTCTAGGAAAGTGGAAATAGGGTCAAATTTTTTTTCTTCTTCTATATTTTCAAAGTCAATATATGTCTTAATAGGATAAACTTCTTCACTGGCTAAAATTATTTCCGTGCCAGAAAAGTCAAGCCCTTTTTTATAGGCCTCGGCAACATTCTTGGGAAGATTATCAACATAATCAGGCGCTTCTACAATATCAATATCAGGATAGTAAGAAAAAAATGCCGCTTCTATCATTTTTCTTAATTTTTCATAGGCCCGAATGTAAAAATGAGTTTCGCCTCCAAAGCTAACCATTTCTAGGGAAAACCAGCGGGTGATTTCACCATTTATATATTTTTCCTTAAAATCGCCCGGCGCATTACGTAAGGAATGTAAGGAATACAATATCTGCTCCATAGTTTGGGAGCTTTTTTCAATCTGCCGAGGCACTTTTAGTTCCAACAAGACCCATTTAATAGAATTTTTAAATAGTTCCTGCCTCCAATAGAGAAAAATTGACTTTGTCAGAGGAAAAAAAATCAAGAAAAACCAAAACCACCAAGTTAGTTTTAAAAAATTAATAAATTGGAACCCAATTCCCGAAGAAGAAGCTTGAGTGAACAAAATTATCGGTCCGAGAGCCAAAAGAAAAAGAAAAAACCAGGTTTCCCATTGAGCGAATAAATCCTCAAAGATTTCGCCGAGAGTGTGGAAGAAATCACGAATCATTTTATTGGGAAATATTCTCTCTTTAAGTTTTTTGAGGAACCTCAGATTTTGAAACTAATGAGTAATGGCCGTCTGGAGAACGCCGGAAGTACTCTTTATTTTGAAGGTTAAGAAGAATGGTGGTGTCTTTAACAAATTTCTTTTGTTTAACTTGTTTCATAATTTCCGAAGAACTTAAGGCTTTTTTGTTTTTTAATATCTTAACGATAACTTCCCGCACGGTTCCCGGCTCAAAGCCGTGTTCTTTTAAACCGTAAAGACCGCGGCCCACAAGCACAAACCGTTCATCTTTAACAAGTTCGTTATGGACGGTTTGGACATGGGCCGGCTTCGTATCAATGCCGAATGTTTGAATATTTTTGGCAATATGTCCGAAATGAAGAGGCTGACCGTGTTTTTTCAAAACTAAATAAATCTTATCGCGGATGGTGCGGGGTTGAATTTCCGGCCATTCCGTTAAACCTAAATCGCCAAAGTTGTTAAAACCGATTTTTTTGGAAACTGCCAAAAAGTGGGAATGGGTTGAAGGAAGTTCTTTTAATTTTTCTAAATGAATTTTCTTTTCCAAGACAGCGGCCTTATCCTGAGATTTTAAGAAATTGATAAACTGACGGATAAATTCAAAAAAGTTTTCTTTCTTTTCTTCGTTAAGGTACCAAAAGCTGTAGAAATTTTGGTCCTCGCGGTAATAAAAAGGGACCTCGGAAATTTCCAAAATAAATTTTATTTTTTGTTCAAAACATTTAACATCTCTGGCGGAAAGAAAATAACGAAGGTCATTGAGGAATTCCTCGTCCCGGCGAACGCCGCCCAATCTATCCAAATGTTCATTGACTAATTCTAAAATTTCCCCCGTCCCCTCTTTAATGGAAGGAGAGATATTTTTTAAAATTTGAGCTTCAATTTGTCTGACCCTTTCGCGAGTAATGCCGAAGACATCGCCAATATTTTGAAGAGTAGCTTTCTCGCCGTTTTTTAAACCAAAACGCTTGCCGATAACTATCTGTTGCTTCGGCTTAAGCGTCATCATTAAATTATCAATAAATTTGTCTAAATTAAATTTGACCATATATTTTTATCTATTTTCAATGTTAACACAGACAATTTTCAATGTCAATGCTTTTAACTTCAACGTTTTTATCTTAACTCATTCAATAACAAAAGTCAAAATGATACAAGGATAAATTCGTCACTTTGGAAAAATCAAGATACCAACATCAAAAATTGATATATCATTAACGTTGCTGACTTTTATGAAAATTAGATTTACAATTAAAAATATGGATAATCGAACTTTTCTTCAAATGACAAAAATAAAAATTGAAGAAGAATATCAAAAATTTTTAGGGAAATTAAAACAATTAGAAGAAAAACAGAACCGGCTTATTGATGAGTATCAAAAGAAATTGAAACAGCGGAAAAATTCGCTCCACGATAAAACTTTAATTGACCAAAATGAATTTGGAAAACTTTGAAAAATCCAAAAAACTAAATACGTCGGAAGAAAGCATCTCATTAGAAAAGAAAACGGCCGAATCAAAAAAAGAAATAAATCTTGCCGAGTTTAAAGAACAAACAATTCAAGCCACGGAAAATAAAACCGAGGAACTAATTATCCAAGGTCAAAACCAAATTGACAAAATAGAAGAAAAATCCGGCTTATCGCTTCCGAATCTTGTTTCAATCCGAGAAGAATTCGGGCCTTTTAACAAATTGAAAGAAATTCAAGGGCAAAGCGGCGCCTTTGTTAATGAAATCAAAAATAAGTTAGCCGATATCGGAAGACCAACAAAAAATTTGGAAGAAAAAAACTTTCCCTTTCCTCCTATTGGGGAGGGTGAAATTTTTGCGCCGAAAATAGAACTTCAAAAAATTCATCAAGCGCCGAAAGAAGAACAGCCTGAACGTTTGCGTGAGTTTAAAGAAAAACTGACCTATCAAAAAAAGGGGTTGGCTCTCATACAAGAAAAGATTATTCAAAAAATTAAGGAAAATCCCGACGCTCCCCTTGGACAACTTTACGAATGGGTTAGAGATTTAGGTCCAAAATATGGACTGACTAATGAACAAAAGGAAATAAGCCGTAAGTTGCTTCAGACATATGTTGACAAACATGCCAAGGTTAGAAGCATCCGGGAGCAATATTCAGATGATAAAGAATTATTCAAAGCGCTATTTGGTCAAGAACCGAAAGGAGATATTAAGGTCGTTGAGAGTCCCGTAACCCTATATTTTCGTTGCCAAGACCCTCTTGATTATACCTACCTTCACAGTCATTCGTTTCAAAAAAGTAAAGATGTCACGAATGAAGAACTAAAAGCAGCTGAAAGAAGCGCTGGGGTGACTCTTGGGTCCTGCCTTGTACCGGGTTTGGAACGCGCGATTACAGCAGAGAATTCCTTTTTTGTATTATCGGACTATGATTCAGAACAAGTTTTTAAACACGAGGAACAGCATACTATAAAACAACTATTCAAGGATAAATTGAGAGAATCAGAACTATTATGTCAAGAGCGAGAATTATGGGCAAAATTTTATCAGGCCATCCAAAATAATGATGAACGGCTAGCAGCGTTAAAAAGCTATCTCCGGGTTCGCCGACAAATTATCAGCGATGAAAAAGCAAAGGATGAAATACTCGCTTATTTAAAAGAGAAACGAATGACGATGACGAAGATAGCTGAATATTTAACAATCCCAAAAGAGAAGGGAGGGTATTATGATTATCTCATTTCTGATAAGCAACGCTTCATTTCGTGGTTCGCTGAAAATTACAGTGATGAGTTTAAAAAATTTAAATCTACCATAGAAAAAGCAGTGGAAGAGGTCTACGGAGAAGAATATCAAAATTTAATCAGGAAAAGCGTCATGGCCTTACAAAGCCTGAGGGAAACGGGCTATAGCAAGGAAGCAATAATAGCCTTACTTATCCAAGAACCTCTTTCAGGCTGGGAAAAGGTGGTAAAGAGATTAATTCACCGCGTTATAGGCATTGACTAAACCCCAACCATAGAGATTGTCAAAGCCAGAGGTTCCTAAATCTTTCGCTCTATCCTGAAGTTTCTTTTGGACTTCATCCGGATCCCATTTGCCATTAGCATTCGCGTCGTAAAGGCCAACCGGAATGTTCAACACAAGCGCTGCAGAACCGGCAACGTGCGGTGCGGCCATTGAAGTTCCTGAAAGCGTGGCATAACCAGTGCCTTTGTACGTTGAGTAAATGCTCACGCCCGGCGCAGCCAAATCAACCTCTGGGCCGCGGCTGGACCACCAAGCAATCG
>PEUU01000028.1 GCA_002781185.1 Candidatus Jorgensenbacteria bacterium CG03_land_8_20_14_0_80_38_39
TGGCGGAGGAGCTATTGGCGTGGCATCGGGCGCGCCCGCAAATAGTTTATATATGTCAAGTGCGGGCAACGTCGGCATCGGGACGACGGGACCGGGGGCAAAGTTGGAAGTAAATGGTGGCATAAGACTTAATACTCTTACTGCCAAGTCGGCTTGTGACTCTACCACTCGGGGCACTTTTTGGGTTACTCAAGGAGGAGCGGGGGTTAAAGATAATGTTGAGGTTTGCGCCAAGGATGCCAGCTCTACCTACGCCTGGCGCACCATTTATTAGCTCCATCGAGGCTCAACATCAATAATTTTTCTTCGGCAACTTCAACAACAGAAAAATAATAAAAAATTTGATTAGCACTTGACAAATTTGAGTGCTAATCCTACAATGGAGTTATTATGCTTGAAAGAAAAAAAGCCATTTTAACGGCGGGTTTAAGAGATTTTATTAAAACCGGCAAGCCGGTTACCTCGGAAAATCTTTATCAAAATCATCGCTTTAATATTAAGCCGGCAATGATTAGAGCCGAGCTTCATTCTTTAACTACTGAAGGTTATTTTTATCAAAAACATTCTTCCGGCGGCCGGTTGCCGAGCAATAAGGCTTACCGTTTTTTTGTTGATGAAATTTCCAACCCGGCTTTAGAAGATAGTTTTGAACAAATAGAAAGTTTAGCCGGTTTGATTGAATATTTTAAGGAAGGCAAGAAAGATAATTTTATTGAGCAGTTAGCGAAGGAGTTGCGAATTTTAAGCGTGGGTTACGAACCTCTGGAGAAAAATTTTTACCAGAGCGGTTTTGAGCAGCTGGTTAGGCAATTGGAATTTGAAATGAAGAGCGATTTTTTGGAAGTGGTGGAAGATTTTGAATTTTTGCCCAAGCGTTTATCCGGGCCTGCCTGCTTTTGGCAACATTATCAAAATTGGCCTCAAGTTTTTATTGGTCGGAGTCCGGTTACCAGTTGTCCTCAATTGTCGCTTATTGCCGATGAATTTGAGAAAAAAGGAAAAATATTTTTGCTTTTAGCCATCGGTCCCAAACGAATGGATTACCAAAAATCTTTAAAAACATTAAAGGTCTTAAAAAATTCTTTAAAAAATGGCTGAAGAAATTAGAAAAGAAGAAATTCAAAATGAGGAGATTAAGCCCGAAGAAAAGGAAGAAATAAAGGAAGAAGAAGAAAAAAAGGAGAATGTTGAAGATTTAGAAAAATTAAAAGCCGATTTAAATAAATGTTTGGTTGAAAAGGAAGAGTATTTAAACGGTTGGAAAAGAGCCCGGGCGGATTTTATCAATTATACAAAAGAAGAGGCTGTTCATTTTGAAACTCTGGCAAAATTAGCAGTTGAGTCATTGGCAAAAGAATTGCTAATTGTCTTGGATAGTTTTCATTTGGGTTTGAATATGTTGAGCGGCGATGAGAAGGCACAAAGGGGTTTACTATTAATTCAATCGCAACTGGAAGATATTTTAAAAAAATACGGTATAACCAAAATTCCGGTTGAAATTGGCAAGCCCTTTGACCCCAAAACCCAAGAGAGTTTTATGGAAGAAATTTCCGCTCAATATCCCGAGGGTTCGGTTTTGGAGGAAATAGAAACAGGTTATTTCTTGGATAATCAAGTGCTTAGACCGGCAAAAGTTAAAATTGCCAAGACTTCAAAAGATTCATAATTTTAAAATTAAAGGTCAAAATAGGCAAAAATAAATTAAAGGTTATAATTAAATAATAAAAAATAATAAAAATATGAGTAAAATTTTAGGCATTGATTTAGGGACAACTTATTCCGCGGTGGCTGTTGTTGAAGGAGGGGAACCGCGAATTTTAGAAAACCAGGAAGGAGGCAGAATCACTCCTTCAATAGTGGCTTTGAGCAAAAGCGGCGAAAGATTAGTCGGTCTTTTAGCCAAGCGACAGTCAGTCACCAATCCGAAAAATACAATTTTTTCGGTGAAGCGACTAATCGGCCGCAAATTTAAAGACCCGACCGTGGTTCAGGATAAGCAATGGCTTTCCTATGAATTAAGAGAATCTTCTTCCGGAGGGGTGGAAATAAAAATGGGCGACCCTTCAACAAGTTCAGGGCAAGTCCCTTCAACAAGTTCAGGGCAAGTCCGGTGGTACAAGCCAGAGGAAATTTCCGCGATGGTTCTTCAAAAATTAAAAGCCGACGCCGAAGCTAAATTGGGTCAAAAAGTTGAAGAAGCGGTGATTACCGTGCCGGCTTATTTTGACGACAGTCAGCGTCAAGCCACCAAAAATGCCGGAGAAATCGCCGGGTTTAAAGTCAGAAGAATTATTAATGAACCAACAGCCGCGGCTTTGGCTTATGGTTTAAATCGCCAAAAGAACGAAAAAATTGTAGTTTATGATTTCGGCGGCGGCACTTTTGATATTTCTATTTTGGAAGTCGGCGATGATACGGTGGAAGTGAAAGCTACGGGTGGCGATACCCATTTGGGCGGCGACGACTTTGATAAAAAGATTATTGAGTATTTGGTTGGCGAATATAGAAAACAAGAAGGCATTGATATTTCCAAAGACCCCTTAGCTCTTCAGCGTCTTAAGGAGGCAGCCGAAAGAGCTAAACATGAACTTTCTACGGCCGTGGAAACGGAAATTAATTTGCCTTATATTACTTCGGATTCCTCGGGCCCCAAACACTTTTTAATGAAATTAACCAGGGCTAAATTAGAAGAATTGACTCATGAGTTTATTGACCGTTCCATCGCTTTGGTCAAAGAGGTCGTTACTTCGGCTCCGCCCAAAGGAGCGGGCTTGAAATTTTCGGAAATTGATGAAGTTGTTTTGGTTGGCGGTCAAACTCGGATGCCGGCTATTCAAGAAGCGGTGAGGAAACTTTTTAATAAAGAACCTCATAAAGGAATTAATCCCGATGAAGTGGTGGCTGTTGGCGCGGCAATTCAAGCGGGAATTTTGCAGGGTGACGTGAGGGATATTTTATTGCTTGATGTTACTCCCTTAACTTTAGGTATTGAAACTTTGGGTGGAGTGGCCACGCCAATGATTTCCAAGAACACAACTATTCCGACTTCCAAAACCCAAATTTTTTCAACGGCGGCTGATAGTCAAAGCTCGGTTGAAATTCACATTACCCAAGGGGAGAGACCGATGGTTGCCGACAACAAAACTTTAGCCCGATTTCTTTTAGATGGCATTCCGCCTGCTCCCCGCGGCATTCCTCAAATTGAAGTAACCTTTGATATTGACGCCAACGGGATTTTAAATGTTTCGGCAAAAGATAAGGCGACCGGAAAAACTCAATCAGTAAGAATTGAGGCAACCACCAGCTTAAACAAAGAAGAAGTGGAAAAATTAAAGAGAGAAGCCGAACTTTATGCGGCTGAGGACCAAAAGAAGAGAGAATTAACCGAGACTAAAAACCAGGCCGAAACTTTGGTTTATTCCGCGGAAAAAGCCTTAAAAGAAAATGCCGATAAAATTCCGCCGGAAATCAAAGAAGAAATTAATCAAAGAATTAAAGATTTAAGAGAAATCAAAGAGCCGACCGATGCCGAAAAATTAAAGCAGGCGGTTAATGATTTGTCATCGGCTTTGCAAAAAATCGGCCAAGCAATGTATGGTCAGCAACCAAAGCCGGAAGACAACAATCCTCCGAATAATTCTCAAGCCTAATTACTATGGCTGACAGCAAAAATGTTTTGAGTAAAGAAGAAAATATTATTAAGATACTTATTTTGGCAATTTTAAGTATCGGTTTTAGCGCTCTGGCTTTTTATTTGTTGAGCCAGTATTTACTGAATCTGGAGAGCAATATTTTAATTAAGAGCTTGATTTTTTTCGCCGGTCTGTTGGCAATGCTGATTTTAGATACTTTTTTTATTAAAAGTTTGAGGAAATTAGGTTTGATTGTTTTATTTATAGCCGTCTTGGCAACGGCTTTATTTTATCAGCATTTTTCTAACATCTTGCTGATAGGAGGAATTATTTTTTTTGTTTTAACTTTTTGGGCTGTCAAAGAGGGCGCTGATAATTTGAATAACAGTTTGGAAATTCGCTTTTTCAAAGTTGCCGCTACATTTTTGCCTAAATTGGTAACCGGTCTTTTGATTTTTTTAAGCATTATTTTTTATGTCGTTTATTTTGGTCCTAACCCGGTGGAAATTAAAGCCGAGAAACGTAATCAATTAATCGGCAAGGCTTTGGATTTTAGCCAGCCAATTTTTAAAAAATGGGTGCCGACATTTTCTTCAAGTATGACTTTTGGAGATTTTTTAAAAACCCTCACTGAGCAAAAGATAAAAGCATCAATCTCCGAGCCCTTGCCGGCCAAGGTTTTAAAATCAGCCACGGAAAAAGTTTCTCAAGAATTAAAATTGAGTTTGGAAAAAACAACCGGGCCGGTTAGCGATAGCCAGCCCTTAACCGAAGTCGTTTATTTAGCCGCTCGCCATTACCTTAATAATTTGCCTCCGAGTTTGCAAATGTTTATTGGTCCGGTTATTATTTTCTTTGTCTTCTTATTTTTAAAAGGTTTGGCTTTTTTATTTTATTGGCCAATAGAATTTTTTGCTTTTCTTGTTTTTAAATTAGCGACGGTTTCCGGCTTTGCCACTTCTACCGTGGAAAGCAAAAGTCAAGAAGTTATTTTTTTAAATTGAGACTGTTGAATAATTCAACACTCTTAAATTAATGAATTATGCAAAAAGATTACTATAAAATTTTGGGAGTATCTAAAAATGCTTCGGAAGAAGAAATAAAAAAAGCCTACCATCGTTTAGCTCATCAATATCATCCTGATAAGGCCGGCGGCGACGAAAAAAAATTTAAAGAAATTAGCGAAGCTTATCAAATACTTTCCAATAAAGAAAAAAGGGTCCAATACGACCGCTTTGGCCAGGTTTTTTCCGAAGGCGGAGGCGGCGGTGGCCGGCCGGCTTATGGTTGGGAAGATTTTGGCCCGGATGTTTTTTGGCAAGGCGGCGGTTTTGAGCCGTCTGGCGATTGGGGAGATTTATTTGAGAGTATTTTTGAAAATTTAGGCGTCTCTCCGCGCCGGACTTATACTCACGGTTCGGACATTGAAATAAAGCAGGAGATTGACTTAAAAGACGTTTTAAAAGGCCTAAAACTTCATTTAAGCTTTTCCACTTACGTTCCTTGCGCAGATTGTCAAGGTCAAGGTTATGATAAAACGAGAGGCTTTTCTTCTTGTTCAACCTGCGGCGGTCGGGGGAAAATCAGGGAAAATCGCCAAACTTTTTTCGGCAATTTTTCTCAAGTGAAAATCTGTCCTCAATGTCAAGGTTTGGGCCAAATTCCCAATAAAGTTTGTTCAATTTGTTCGGGCAAAGGCCGGATAAAAGGGGAGAAAGAAGTGGTGGTGGATGTCGCTCCGGGCATTGAGAACGGTCAAGTGATAAAAATTAAAGGAGCCGGCGAGGCGGGCGAGCGTAAGAGTCCGGCTGGCGATTTATATGTGGTTATTAAAGTTAGACCTCACCCGCTTTTTGAACGCAAAGGAGCTGACCTTTTTACTATTAAAGAAATAAAATTAAGCGATTTGCTTTTGAGAAAAGAAATTTTCTGCTTTGATTTAAACGACGATAAATTTAATGTTCAAATACCCGCTGGTTTTAATGTTAGAGAAAAATTGAGAATTCCCGGTCAGGGATTGCCTGCTTTCGGCTCTTTTGGCCGGGGGGATCTTTATTTATCTTTTAATTTGAAATTGCCGAAGAAGCTTTCTCCCAAAGCCAAAAAAATCATTGAGGAATTGGAAGACGAATGGGACTCTGCCTAAAAAATTGAAAAAATAGAGAAATAAAAAAGGGGTTCTCATTCGCTGAAAACCCCCTTGAGTCCATTTAACACCTCCTTTCTTTTCCTTTTATTTTATTACTGCCCACCTAAGTTTAGGAAATCAGGAGACTTGTTTCTGTGTCTCTTGCAGTATTTTGATAATCTCAAAGACATCGCCCTCGATCCCAGAGACATCGCCTCCGATCTTAGAGACATCGCCCTCGATCCCAGAGACATTGCCCCAGATCTTAGAGACATCGCCACTGATTCCAGAGACATTGCCCCAGATCTTAGAGATATCGCCCCTGATCCCAGAGACATTGCCCCAGATCTTAGAGATATCGCCCCTGATCCCAGAGACATCGCCTTTGATCTCAGAGACATCGCCCTCGATCCCAGAGACAATGCCCCAGATCTTAGAGACATCGCCCTCGATCTCAGAGACATCGCCCAAGATCTTAGAGACATCGCCCAAGATCTTAGAGACATCGCCCTCGATCCCAGAGACATTGCCCCAGATCTTAGAGACATCGCCACTGATTCCAGAGACATTGCCCCTGATCCTAAAGGCGTCTCCAGACAGGTTGGAAGTATTACCTTCCAATCTTTCCGCATTGATAAGCGGCGACCTCTCTCTCAGCTTAAGCTGAGAGAGAACCTTCTTTTGCATTGCTGAGTCCATTTTACACCCATCCTTTCTGTTTTGGTTTCTGCTCTTATTGCTGCTCATTGTAGCAGCCATTTAGATGCTTCCAGATTAAAGTATCCAAATAGCTGCCACAATAGTGAAACTCATTTTAACGAACTAGAAACAGTATACACCTATTATTTAAATTTGTCAAGACTGGGGTCATTTTCCAAAAGAATATAATGAAAACATATGGCTAATCGAAATAGAAAAAATTCAATAATTATTTCAAGAAAAACGGTTCAGAGGAAAGCCGGTATTGTGATTTTATCTTTACAGGAATATAGAAAATTATGCGAGAAGGCGGTGCCAACTTATTATTTGAAAGGGAAAGAGGCAGAAGAATTAGATAAATTAGTGAAAGAAGGGTTGAGAGATCATAATTTAAGAAAGACAAGAAAAATTAAATCTCTGGCTGATTTAGATTAACTTTCCATTTATGAAAATCAAAAATATTTTTACCTATCGCCGATTTGATAAAAGTTATAAAAAGTTACCAAAGAAAATAAAAGATAGAGCTAAGGGAAAAGAAAAGATCTTTAGAGAAAATTCATTTCATCCTGCGCTTGAAATTCATAAATTCTCTGGTAAAGAAAGAGCATCTTGGGCTTTTGATATAGATTTTCATTATCGGATTAAGTCTATCTTCCTCTCAGATGAGAAAGTTTTATTTTTAGATGTTGGCACCCACGACATTTATAACTGAATAAGATGAGATACATTTTTTGACACTCCTGATATTTCAGAAATTGGTATAATGAGGGGGAAGAAAGGTCAGAAATTATTAAACAATTTGTTTGCCGGAACTCTTGACAGAGCATTTTTCATCTTTATAATTAAAATTAAATCCGCAGACCGCAGGTGCCATTTTTACCCAAGAGCGAAGCGATTGGTTGTAAAAATGAGCATCCCGCCAAAGGCGGGATGCTCAACATACTAACCGCTTGCATTGTTTCTAGAGTATAGCGAATTAAATCCTGCCGAGGATAAGGTTTGCGGCTTTGACCGCTTTTTTATTTTATGCTGACCAAGCAAGAAAAAATTAAACAAGTGGAAGAAATTTCCCAAGGGTTTTCTCAAGGCAAAATTTTGGTTTTTCTTGATATTGCCGGCTTGAAAGTGAATGAGCTGAATAATTTGAGAAAGATTTTAAAAACCCTCGGCTCTAAATTAAGAGTGGTTAAAAAGAGGTTGTTAAAAATTGCCTTCCAAAAAACCGGCTTGGAATTTAAAAACCCAGCAGGGCAATTGGGAGTAGTTTTTTCTTCCGAAGCCTTGGAAGAAATTGCCGGTCCAATTTATAAATTTTCTCAGCAAAATGGAGCTTTAAAAATTAACGGCGGTCTTGATATTCCGAATAAAAAATTTTTAGCCGCTGATTTGCTTAAACAAATCGGCCAATTACCTTCTCGGGAAGTACTTTTAAGCCGACTGGCAAATGTTTTAATCTCGCCTTTGAGAGCTTTGCTTTATGTTTTGCAAGAACGCGGTAAAAAGGTCGGACAGTAAAAATTCAAAATGACAGCTTTGTTGTCATTTTGATATTTACATCTTAATTTATGACTAAGTTTGACGATATTATCTCAAAAATTGAAAAATTAACGGCTTTGGAATTAGCTGAATTGGTAAAGACCCTTGAGGAAAAATTCGGCATTTCCGCGGCAATGCCAGCGGCGGGAAGTGGCGCCGTCAATCAGGCAACCGAAGAAAAAACTAGTTTTAATGTTTTATTAAAAAATGCCGGGGTCCAAAAAATTAATGTCATTAAGGTTGTCAGGGGAGCTACTAGCTTGGGCCTTAAGGAATCAAAAGATTTAGTTGATGGCGCGCCAAAAATAGTAAAGGAAGGGCTAAAAAAGGAGGAAGCCGAGGAATTAAAGAAAAAATTAGAAGCCGTGGGGGCCACGGCGGAGTTGGTTTAAATAAAAAACACCTCGTTGAAATCGGGGTGTTTTTATTTATACTGTTAATAATGGAGCATTTAGCTCAGTGGTAGAGCGTTTCGTTTTCACCCCGTTAGATTTAAGCGCGATTAGCTCAGTGGTAGAGCGCTGCGTTCACATCGCAGAGGTCGCAGGTTCAATTCCTGCATCGCGCACCAAAACCAGACGTTCCGATTTTTTGGAAGCCATTTCGCGGGCGGCGCACAGCGCCGCCCATTGATTTTGTGGCTCGCCGGCCAAAGCGCGGCTCGCCAAACGCAGGTTCGAGCCAAAGATTTCTTTGGCAGCAGCCTTTTTCTCTAAAAGGCTGCTATCCCTTGCGATTTTTTGTATGTTTTGAGCGTAATTTATCCAGTTTCTCATCGGTTCGATGCGAAACTACAAATTCATTCGAATCTACGAATAAATTTATATTATACAAATTCGCGAAATCAAAAAATATCTGGGAAAGGCGGATTGCGATATTTAAGGGGAAAATTCGATAAATTTGCCCTTGTAAAGAAAATTTGATAAACTTAAAGATATGGAAACTATTTAAAATTATGAAGTTTCAAGATTTAATAAAACTTTACGAGGAAAGTTATAATTGTTAAAAATTAACCATTGATAATTTATGGCACAAACCCAACTAATAAAAAGGGAATTAGAAAA
>PEUU01000029.1 GCA_002781185.1 Candidatus Jorgensenbacteria bacterium CG03_land_8_20_14_0_80_38_39
ACCGTTCCTGAAAGATCGTGCTTAACTATGGTTTTACTCTTGCCTCGACGATAGGCATATGGCGGGCAGGCCTTTCGCCCAAAATCAGACTTTCTTTTGTTGAGGTCTATTTTTGTTTTGATGAGTTCGTCTTTTTTCACAAGATAAGTTTCTTTTTCAATACTTCCGTCTAAAAAAGCATTGACCAGCTTATCAAGTTTCGTTTCCGCTTCTTTTATCTTTTCATCAAGATTTTGGGCGAAAGATTGCGCCGACTGGGCGTTGTCTTTTTCCCAAATATCAATTTGAGCTTTCATTTTTTCCGCCCAGTCGTCGCCAAGAGCGACATTTTGAAGCCGTGATTTTAGTTGTTCGGCGAGCAAGTCCTCGCACAAATATCTTTGCGAACATTTGCCGAGCTTTTTAGTGCAACGATAATAGCGATAGGTTCCGCCATGTCCGTGGGCAAATTGCGCGGTAATGGCTCCGTCACACTCGCCACAAGTGAGTAGTCCCACAAATGGGAAGTTATGCCTCTTTTTGGATTTGCGCGGTCTTGCTCGCTGTTTTAATACTTTTTGGACGGCTTCAAAGGTCGCTCGGGAAACAATTGACGGAAAACCGCCCTCGTAGCTTTCGCCATTATGGACAATTATTCCGAGATAAACTTTTCTCTCGTTTAACTGTGTTGAGAAGGAGGTAAAAAGATGGAAAATATGAAAATAAATCCTGACGCTTGGGAGTATTGGTATCCAGCTAAAGAAGAAAAGGTAGATAAGGATATGCCTTTGCTGGGAAAGGAATTCTGGAAACATAATGTCTCTAGGATTCTAGATTTAGGATGTGGAACAGGAAGACATGCAATTTATTTCGCTCAGAGAGGGTTTGAGGTTTATGGCTTCGATTTATCTAGAAAGGCAATCAAACAAGCTAAAGAGAAAGCAAAAGAAAAAGGATTACGAATCAATTTAAGAGTTTGTGATTGCCGTAAGACGTTCCCTTATCCCGATGGTTTTTTTGATGCAGTACTCATCGTCCGAGTAATTCATCACTACCCCACAAAAATTATCCTACAAATCATTAAGGAAATTGAACGAGTTCTAAAGGTTGACGGATATCTTTATATTCAAGTCCCGACCTTCGCAAGAGTCTCGGGATACGCAAAACTTGCTGAAAAAGAAGGTAGTCCTCAGATCAGACTAGAAAAAGGAACTTATGTTCCTACAGTTGGTCCAGAAAAAGGTGTTCCTCATCATGGATTTACGAGAAAAGAATTGAGGGAATCCCTGAGAAACTTTAGGATCAAAAATATCATCTTAAGAGACAGACACTATAACCTCTTGGGGGAAAATCACAAAGAGCGTCATAACTAAGTGTTATGACGCTCTATTTTTTTTGAATATATACCTTGTCTTGTCAACCATGCCATCACAAAGCTTTTCCTCCAGCAGACGGGGAAGAAAAGGGGCCGCACGCGCCAAAATTGAAAGAAGAGAAAAATGTTTTGCTTTGTGCCTCCGTCAGGCGGGCGGAACCGCGAGGCGGGTCAATTCCGTCCCCCCCGTCGCCATTCGGGCTTTGACGGGCAGGCAAAAAAGGTTCGCACTGCGTTCAGTAATTGCGAAAGTTTAAAGTTAAGTTTGATTAATCAGCTGACTGGTTGGCTGACTTCAGAGTTGTTGATATTATTGGCATTCTTCCTTTGCCGGCTTCGGGAAAATTTTCTATAAAGAAATTTTCTTATTTCTTCAACAGCAATAATTGAAAAGGCGATGAAGATAATGGTAAACCATTCTTTGAGAGTGAGGGGTTGAGTATTTAAAACCTTTTGCAAAAAAGGAGTGTTTAACGCGGCCAGTTGCAAAAGGATTACGGTAATAGTGGACGCTACTAAAAATTTATTTGAAAACGGATTCATTTGAAAAATAGATTTATCTTCGGAACGGCAATTCCAAGCATTAAACCATTGAAAGACGGCCAAGCTGGTAAGCGAGATTGAAAAGGCTTTGGCAAGGTCAGTTTCAAAATATCCCTTAAAAAGAAAAAGCGTCCCGATAATCATTGGCAAGGTCATAAAGAATATTCTTTTTGTCATCAAACTGTCAACCATCCATTTCTTTGGCCGCTTGAATTTTTCGCGAAGCAATCCTTTTTCTTTTGGTTCCATTGCCAAGGAAACATCAAGGAATCCGTCGGTAACAAAATTAAGCCAGATGATTTGCGCCGGCAGAAGAGGCAAGGGGTAGCCGAGCATTAAGGCACCAAAAATGGTAAGGGCTTCGCCGACGCTGGTGGAAAAAAGATAAAGAATAACTTTCTTGATTGTTTTATAAATACTCCGGCCCTCTTCCGCCGCAGCAATAATACTGGCGAAGTTGTCATCTAAAAGCACAATATCAGAAGCTTCTTTAGCCACTTCGGTGCCGATTTTGCCCATCGCCACTCCCAAGTCAGCGGCCACTAAGGAGGGAGCGTCATTAACGCCGTCGCCGGTCATTGCCACGACTTTGCCTTGTCGGTGATAGGCTTGAATAAGACGAAGTTTGTGCTCCGGCGTAACCCGGGCAAAAACAGTGGCGCGGTCAAGTTTTTTTGCCAGTTCTTCGTCAACCATTTTATCAATTTCTTCTCCGGTCAAAATAAGATTGCCTTCTTGATAAATGCCCACTTCTTTGGCAATTGCCCGAGCCGTGAGATAATGATCCCCGGTAATCATTACCACCGACATCCCCGTCTCCCTTACTTTTTGAACTGTTTCTTTAACTTCTGGCCGCAGGCTGTCTTTCATAGCAAAGAATCCGACAAAAATTAAGGGCGGCATTGCTTGAGGATTGATTTCTCGCTTGACATTAGGATTAACCGCATAAGCCACTACCCGAAAACCGTTTTGGGCAAGGTTTAAAAAGACGGACTCTAATTCTTGTCTTTTCTTTTCATTAAGTGTTTCGGTTTTATCTTTGTGCCAGAGTTTTTTACAAAGTTCAAAAACCTTTTCAGGGGCGCCGACAACAGTCAGAAAATTTTTTTTATCTAGTACCCGAACGATCGCATGATATTTTTTTTGGTAGTCAAACGGCATTTCAAAGATTTTTGGCGTTTCTTGCTCCAGAATCTCATAGTTAAATCCGATTTTCCTCGAAAACACCAACATCGCCGTTTCTGTGGGATCGCCGCTTATTTTCCAAGTGTTTGTATCTTCAAGGAAGGAAAGACGGGCATTGGCGCAAAATGCCGCGATTTGCCCGCTTAAGACAAGCTCTGGATGATTAAGGGGAGTAATAATTTCGCCGTTAAAAATTATTTCTCCTTTTGGTTCATAACCGCTGCCAGTCACTTCAAAAATTTTACCGTCTGTATACACTTTTTGGATAACCATTTCATTTTTGGTGAGCGTTCCAGTTTTATCCACCGCCAAGACTTTCGTTTGTCCTAATGATTCTACGGCCTGCAATTTTTTCACCAGAACATGACGTTTTGACATTCTTGAAACGCCGGTTGCTAAAATAAGAGTCATCACTATCGGTAGTCCTTCGGGGATAATAGAGACTGAAAGACTGACCGCGGTGGTAAACATTTCTTTTAAAGAGTGGTTAAAAAAAATACCCAGAACAATCAACAAAAGGTCGAGGCCAAAGACAGTAAAAATAATAAGGCGTGAAAGATAGCGGATTTCGGTCTTTAAAGGGATTTCAGTGTTAACGGTAGCAATTTTTTGAGCAATTTTGCCGATTTCTGTCTTAAGGCCGGTGGCGACAACAATGGCTGTGCCATTGCCGCTTAAAATATGCGTCCCCTTGAAAAGCATATTTTTTTGAGCTGTTACCGGCAGATCCGCTTGTTGAGATGATTGAGGGATCGGCAAAACAGCCTCGGTTTTAGCCACTGGCCCTGATTCACCAGTAAGACTGGCTTCATCAACTTTTAAAGTATTGGCAAAAATAATTCTGGCATCAGCCGGGATTTTTTCTCCTCCTTCTAAAACAATAATATCTCCAGGCACGACCTCAATGTCTGGAATAATAAATTCTTTTCCATCCCGTCTTACCGTTGCCGGCGTGTGAACGAATTTTTTTAACGCCAGCAGTGTGTTTTGGGCTTTTCCTTCTTGAATCGTTCCCATAATCGCATTAAAAATAAGCACAGCCAGGATCACCAGACTGTCTATAATTTGTCCCATTGCCAAGACAATGACGGCAGCCACAAGAAGAATATAAATGAGAGGGCTTTGAAACTGACGCAAAAAAATCAGGAAAAGACTCTCTACTTTTCCCTCAGGAAGTTTATTTTGACCGTATTTTAAAAGACGCTCCCCTGCTTCTTCTTTTGTTAAACCATTTTCAAATGAATGAAGCAATTCAAAGATTTCAGGAATGGTTTTGCGATACCAAGGAAGTGGTTGGGTTAGCATCTTCTTAAATATCAGGACGTCCGAGGTCCTTAAATTATTGTTGGGAAGTTTTGCTTTTAAAATAATCAATTATGGGCTGGTCGCCGACTAGACATTTTCCCGGGTCAAAAAGAAAGGGCACGCCCAATTCCTCCGGTTTCAAACCGCAACCTTCGGCTTTTTGGAGCATCAAATTGGCATTGTCTTTGTTTTGATATACTTCTAAACTTTGAAAATTAATTTTTGAACGGATATTTTCCTGCTGAAAAAATTTTTCCACCTCGGCGCAGTGAGGACAGCCCTCTCCGTAAAAGAAAATTATTTGATTAGAGTCATTTAAATTATTAAGCGGAGCCGTAATATTGTTTGCTTTTCGATTGCCGAGAAAAAGAAAAAGACAAACTATTAAAATGAGTGCCCCCACGATGATTAAGGGAATAAGAAGGTCTTTTTTATTCATGATTTTTAGCTTAAGTTATTTAAATTCTTCGGTCAACCTAAGACAAAAAGAGAAGGGAGAACCGTCAAAAACTTGACATTATAAATTTAGTATGATAAGATATAGGCAGATTATGATATCTAAAAGTCCCGCCCTAGATGCATTCCGGCAATTAACCAGGTGGGTTTCCGCAAATTAATTCCACGGAACTAATTGATATAGGAATCCCTAATGCAAACAGTTTGATCCGGAATCTAAGGACGGGACCATTTTTATTATAAAAAACAAAAAAACAAAAAACAAGGATAGTTATCCCCTCCTCTCGTTCCTTTATTTCCTTGCCCCGTATATCAACTGCGATAGGTCTGACTCAATTTCTCTAAACAAAGAAGAATCATTTATATTTAAACAAGACAAATTATCCTTTAAAACATAATGTCTTCTTCTGCTCTTTTATAGGCGTGAATTTCTTCTTTGGAAAACCAAAGCCGAATTTCGGCTTCGGCTTCTTCACGGGTTCCGGAAGCATGAACAATATTGTGAACAGCTCTTTTTTCGCTGTTAGCCAACACTGCCGAATCAATGGAAAAATCGCCCCGGATTGTTCCCATATCTGCCCTAGCCGGCATCGTATCGCCCGTCAATTTTCTTACCATCTCAACAGCATGCAAACCTTGAACAACCATTTTAATAATT
The DNA here is from genome assembly GCA_002781185.1 of Candidatus Jorgensenbacteria bacterium CG03_land_8_20_14_0_80_38_39. Taxonomy (GTDB): domain Bacteria; phylum Patescibacteriota; class Minisyncoccia; order UBA6257; family GWB1-50-10. The sequence goes on from PEUU01000029.1 coordinate 5,502, forward strand.
GGAGAGGAAATCATAAAATCAACTAACCAAGAGCGAACCATTTTGCCGATTTTTAAGGGGTCGTCAGTACCTAATTCTTTCTTTGCCTCCAAGCCGAAGCGTTGATAAGTTTCTAAACTTTTATTTCCTAAAATTAAAAGATAACCCCGGTTATTCGGGTAATGCTTGGCTATTTCTTCTTTGCTGGACCAAACCATTTTTAAAGCAATGATTTTTAAACCGCGCTGTTCAATCCGCCGAATAATTTCGCCGCTTAAACCTCTTTTAACTCCGTCGGGCTTAATAATGACTAAAGTTTTTTCTTCTTTTGAATGAGAATGAGGCATCAAGAGTAATAGAGCAATAATATCCAAACGACAGAAGCAAAAATCGCTCCAATAATAAAGCCGATTAGACTCGGGCTTAATAATCTTCTGCTTTTAAATTTGAACATTTTATTTTATTTTATGGTCAGAAATCTTTAAATGCAACTCTTTTAGTTGAGAGGGGTTGACTTGGGCCGGCGCTTCCATCAATAAATCCCGGCCATCGCCGGTTTTCGGAAAGGCAATGACCTCACGGATGTTGGGTTCATTTTGCAAAATAGCTATAAATCTATCCAAACCGCCAGCAATCCCGCCATGCGGAGGTACGCCATACTTAAAAGCCTCAAGCAAATGCCCGAATTTTTCCTTAATTTCCTTGGGCTTATTCCCCATAATTTCAAAAACTGCTTGAAGCAATTCCGGCTTATAAATCCGGATTGAACCGCCGCCGATCTCATAGCCGTTAAGGACAAAATCATACTGATAAGCCAAAATAGCTGAAGGGTTTTTTTTAAAACGAGCTAACAAATCCTTTTTATCTTTCACTTGAGGCAAGGTAAAGGGATGATGAACCGCGTCCCATCTTTTTTCCTGTTCTTTCCACTCAAACATCGGGAAATCAACAATAAAAGCAAAAGCCAGTTCATCGGGGTCGTTTTTATTTTGACGCAAATCAGGTTTATCCGACCCATATTTCTCCCTCGCTTCTTTATAAGTCAGCCGCGGGAAAGGTTTTTTAGAAATTTTCTTTTCCGGAAAAAGTTTTTTAATGATAGCCGCATAAAGTTCTTCAACGAGATTTAAAATTTCTTCCTGGGAAGCAAAACTCATTTCTAAATCAAGTTGGGTGAATTCCGGCTGGCGGTCGCCCCGGGTATCTTCGTCCCGGAAACAGCGGGCAATTTGAAAATAATGTTCCAAGCCGGCAACCATTAAAAGCTGTTTGTATTGCTGAGGCGATTGGGGTAAAGCGTAAAATTTTCCCGGTTCTAGCCGGCAAGGCACCAAGTAATCGCGGGCGCCTTCGGGAGTTGACTTGCTTAAGATAGGAGTTTCCACTTCTATAAATTCTTTTTCGCTTAAAAAATCCCTGATGAATTTAATGACTTTTGCCCGGGTTCTTAAATTTTTTTGCAAACGCGGCCTTCGCAAATCCAAGTAGCGATATTTCATTCTTAATTCTTCATTAATTTCCAAGCCGTTAGTTTCCAAAGCAAAGGGCGGATTTTTAGCTTCGGCTAAAACTTCCAAAAAATTGGCGCTGACTTCGTACCGGCCGCTGGTAATTTTAGGATTTTCCATTCTTGGCGGTCGTTTTTTAACCATTCCCCTTACTCTTATAACCCACTCGGAATGCAATTTTTCGGCTTGGGAGTGCAGTTCCTTATTTATCGGAGAAAAAACAATTTGAGTAATGCCGGTCCGGTCTCTTAAATCAATAAAAATAAGCTTGCCGTGGTCGCGTCGGCTGTTAACCCAGCCGAAAAGCTCAACCTCTTTTCCTTCCTGCTTTTTAATATCTTGGGAAAGAGTACGCATAAAAAAATAATAACACAAAATAAACTCAGCCGCTACATCGCAAATATTAAAAGGTCAAAAATTTTGGAAAATTCTTATTTTTTGACCGTCAATTAAAAGCTTCACCAGCCCTTCTTCATCGGTACGTAAAATTTTTGCGCCAACAGCTTTCAATCTTTCCAGAACGTCTTTCGTCGGATGACCGTAGCTATTCTTTCCCACTTCTATAACCGCCACCTTCGGCCTTAAAGCATTTAAAAATTCCGGCGAAGAAGAAAATTTAGAGCCGTGATGGCTGACTTTTAAAACATCAATTGTTGAATGATAAAAAGTTACTAACTTTTTCTCAATTTTTGAGCTGATATCGCCGGTAAAAAGAGCTTTAAAGTTTGAATTTTTTAATTCTCCCACCAAAGTCGTATCATTCAATTCTTTTTCTTGAAGTAAAGATAAATCCGGCAAAAGAAAGTTAAATTGATTATCTTGATAACGAATTCTATCGCCGCCGATTAAAACAATTGTTTGAATTTTATTTTCGGCGATAACCTTCTTAAATTCTTTAAAAGCCGGAATAGGATTGTCTCGGCCGTTATAAATAAAAGCGCCAACGCGGTATCTTTTAAAAACTTCAATCAAACCGCCGAAGTGGTCGCTTTGAGGATGGGACAAAATTACTAAATCAAGATAACGGTCAAAAGGAGATAAAATTTGATTTAAATTTTCCAAAATTTGATTGTTGGCCGGACCGCCGTCAATTAAAATTTTGACCTTGCCGGACAATTTAATTAATTCGCTGTCTCCCTGACCGACCTTTAAAAAATAAATTTCTAAAGGTTTATTTAAAGAAACCAGATTTTTAATCTGCCAAAAAACCAAAATATCCAGGATGACCAATAAAATCAAGGTGAGAACTATTTTATTTTTCTGCTTCAGCCAAATTTTTCCGATAAAATCTTTGGGCATAAAAAATTATCGCCGCTAAAAATAAATAATACCCTAAAAATAACATTAAACTTATATTTTTTGAACCGGCTAGAGGAATGGTAAGTTTAGAAAAGATATTAATAACCAAAATTTCAAATTTTAAAGAAACCAAAACCAGCCAACTGACAATCATTGTCAAATAATAAGAAATAAAATTAACCGCGGCCATTAAAAATCCTAAAAACATTGTTAAGGGAACAAATTCCAAGACTAAAACATTGGCTAAAAGCGAAGTTAAGGAAAAAAGCCCAAAATTAGAAATCAAAATCGGAATGACGGCCAGCTGAGCCGAGGTGGTTGTTAAAAAATTTTCCCGCCAAGAAAGAAAACCCGGGCTTTCCGAAAGGCGGAAAATTTTTATCAGGACCGGTTTTAAATAAACAATGCCTAAAAGCGCCAAAAATGATAACTGAAATCCGACATCAAAAGCCAAAATTTTGGGATTAACCAACACCATCAGGAAACCGGTGAAAACAATGGCGTTTCTGACATCATAGTTCGGTCGACCAATTTCTTTAGCCAAAAGCGCCAAAGCCGCCATCAAGGCTGCCCTCACCACCGAAGCTTGGGCGCCGGTCATCAAGACAAAACCAATAATTACCAAAACGGTTAGGGCAAAAGAAATTCGGCGGGGGAAAATCCGACCGAACAAAGCCGCCACCGTCAAAGCAATAATAGAAATGTTATAGCCGGAAAGGGCGACCAAATGAGTGGTGCCGCTTAAATTTAAAGACTTTTTAAAATCCAACGAAAAATCGCTGCGTTGGCCGAAAGTCAAACCAGCTAAAAAAGCCGCTTCCGTGGAAGGCAGAAATTTTTTAAAGATACTGACAATTTTATCATTTAATTTAAAAAGCCCGGATTTAATCGCCGAGCCATAACCGCGACCCGAAATTGAAAATTGGGGAAAAGAAGAAACGCCGGCTATCCTTTCTTTGGCAAGATATTTACTGGTGCTGGAAGGAACTTGGTTGATACCTCCAATAAAATTCAGTTTATCGCCGTAAGCTATTTCAGGATAAGAGGCTAATTTGACCGAAACTTTCCCTTGCCAAGGCGGACTTAATTCAATAACCGCTTCCTGAAAACCATTTTTATCCAAAGGATTATCAACTACTAAGCCTTGAAAATTTAATTTTTGGTTGAAGGTAATTAAATTATGTTTTTGAAAAATAACATTGTCTAAGTGGTAGTAAAACACGCCGATAATAATCATTAAGCTTAAAATTGAAAGCCGCTGCCAAAAAGAAGAGGGAGGAATTCCAGCTAATCTCAAAATAAAAAAGCCGAGAGCCAAAAAACCAACAACTGAAATAATAATCAAAAAATTAACTTCTAGGCTGGCTAACAAAATCCCGCCAAGAAAAAAC
>PEUU01000035.1 GCA_002781185.1 Candidatus Jorgensenbacteria bacterium CG03_land_8_20_14_0_80_38_39
AGAACCGGCCTTTGGGTTCATTTTTATTTTTAGGACCGACTGGCGTAGGAAAAACAGAGACGGCTCGGGCTCTGGCTGAATTTTTATTTAACGATGAAAACGCTCTGGTGAGGCTGGATATGTCAGAATATATGGAAAAGCACACTGTTTCCAGAATGATAGGATCTCCTCCGGGATATGTGGGTTATGAAGAAGGCGGCCAATTAACAGAGAAAATTAGAAGAAGGCCTTACAGCGTTGTTTTGCTTGATGAAATTGAAAAAGCGCACCCCGAAGTCTTTAATATCTTGCTCCAAATTTTTGAAGATGGCAGATTAACCGATGCCAAAGGCAGAGTAGTTTCTTTTAAAAATTCAATTTTAATTATGACTTCTAATGTAGGCTCGGAAATTATCGCCAGAGAAGCCGCTTTGGGTTTTGTGGCGGGTTCGGAAGAAACTTCTCAGAGGGAAGCGCTAAAAGAAAAAGTGATGACGGCGCTCAAAGAGAACTTTCGGCCGGAATTTTTGAACCGAATTGATGAAATCATTATATTTAATTATCTTGGAAAAACCGAAATCAAAAGAATTGTTGAACTGGAATTAACCAAAGTTCAAAACAGGTTGCGAAGCAAAGAAATTGAATTAAAGGTTGAGGAAGGCGCCAAAGAATTTTTGGCTGAAAAAGGTTTTGATTTAAATTTAGGCGCCAGACCCTTAAAAAGAGTCATTCAAAGAGAGGTTTTAGACCCTTTGTCTCTTAAAATTGTTTCCGGCGAATTAAAACAAAAAGAGCGGGTGATAGTGGATGTGGATAACGGCAAGATTGTTTTGAAGCTGGCTAAAGATTTTTTAAAAACCGACATTAAAAACCAACGCGAAAAAGTTTTCGCCAAATAAAATATAGTTGAATACATCGTGGTTAAAAATATTCTTAAAATCATTGCCATTTTTGTTATTGGGACGGTGGGGGGAATTTTTGCCGATCAGATTTTGTGGCCTTATTTTATTGAAAAGCCTCTTTTTTATAAATACCGTTTAGAAAGAGCGCCTGTTTATGTTACCGAGATAAAAGAAACTACTATTGAGGAAAACGTGGCTTTAACAAATGCCGTGGAAAAAGTGGAAAAAGTAGTAGTGGGAGTGAGAACGAAGCTGAAAACCGGCAAGATTGTGGAAGGTTCGGGAATTATCATTACTTCCGATGGCATGGTAGTAACTTCTGCCGAGCTGGTTCCTCAAGGAGGAGATACTAAAATTTTTTGGGAAGGAAAAAACCCGTCTTTCCAAATTTTAAAAAGAGATTTAAAAGAAAATTTAGCCTTGATAAAAATTTCAGAAAGCAATTTGCCAACCGTTGGTTTTGCGGATTTGGAAAAAATAAAATTGGGAGAAAGAGTTTTTTTATTAGGAATAATTTTTGAAAAAGAAACCCCCAAAAAAATAACCAATGAAGGTATTATTAAAACTTTTGATGGAAATTCTATCCAAACCAACATTTTTGAAAAATACACTCTTTCAGGAAGTCCCTTATTTGATATTGAAGGGAAAGTTTTGGGTTTAAACACGATTGACAAAGAAGGAAAAGTCATTGCCATCCCTAATTCCAAAATCAAAACCTTTTCCGGCTTTTAAAGCAGCAGAGACCCGCTCTCTGCTAGATATATAAAATCATAACAAGCACATTTAAAAGAAAAAAGAAAGGAGTGGTGGTTATGAGAGAAAGAAGGAAAGAAAGTTTTTTAGAAGAAAAGCTAAGGATAGTTAGAAAAGCCCTTCAGCAGTTGAAAAAAGATAAAAAGATAGAATGGTTTGTGAGAAGCGGTTCATTCAGTTTCGCCAGGAGGATGGGAGTTGATTTTTACGTTGTCTATATTGACGGCTTAAAGTACATTGGTCGTCCTCTCTGGA
>PEUU01000009.1 GCA_002781185.1 Candidatus Jorgensenbacteria bacterium CG03_land_8_20_14_0_80_38_39
TCTAATTACAGCAAAATAAGCGTTGCCCCCAAAGGCCAGATTAAAGGTATTTCAACAGGTTCTGCAGACATTTATGCCACTTATACTGAAGGTGGAGTATCTAAACGTTGCCCCTCAACAACGGTTACTGTTAACATTATACCCCCTACTCATACTCTTACGAGTTTAACTTGCGAGGTTCCTTCTATAATTTATTTGAATGCCACTAGTTCAGTTACAGCCACGGCCCATTATACTGATGGAATTATTGTCGTGACAACTAATGCTAACACTACTTGGACCTCCACTGAGCCAAGCGTAGTAGGCGTTCCTCCTCAAGATCCAGCAGTTCCAAAGGGCCAGATTAAAGGTAATTCAACAGGTTCTGCAGACATTTATGCCACTTATACTGAAGGTGGAGTATCTAAACGTTGCCCCTCAACAACGGTTACTGTTACCGTACCACTCGTAACCTCTCTTTCTTGTTCTCCTTCTAGTATTGCTCTTGCTCCCAGAGGACAAGCCCAAGCTACAGCTACTTATTCTGACGGCACTAATTCTACTAATGTCACTACTCAGGCTTCTTGGAGTTCCGGCGATACTCAATGCGTTTGGGTTAACCAGACCGGCGAATATGGCGGTAGAATCACTGCTTCTGCTCAGACTTCTGATCCTAATTTTGTTCAATGTTCAACTAAAATCACTGCTTTTTATAATAGCAAATCCGCTGATTGCACCGCTGAGGTCACCAGGGCTGATTTTATCGCCATTAATTCACCGGGAAATAATGATTGTATTCAACGGTCAACCTCTTCAACAACAATTAGCGGAAACAGTAGTTTTGGAGGAAAGGACGCTGAAGCCCATATTAGAATTGATGGTACAAATTTAGATAAGACTTCGATTGAGGACAATGGGAATTGGTCTTCCAATGCGTGGATAACAAAAAATTATTCTCTCGGCCCACATACCATATTTGTTGCGGCCACTTCGGATGCCACCGATACCATCACAGTTAATTTAAAGGATAGTTGCGTTGTGCCGCCGGTGTTGACGAGAGTTGATTGTTCTCCTTCTAGTATTTCTCTTGCTCCCGGCGGTCTTCAGCAAGCAACGGCTAATGCTGTTTATAGCAATGGCAGTAGGGTTAATGTCACTACCAATGCTTCAACTACTTGGGGTTCCGTTGATCCTAGTTGCGCTTCGGTTAATAATTCTGGCCAAAAAGGTTTGGTGACCGCGGCTTCTAATATAGTAAGTTGTTCCACTAATGTCAGGGCTACTTATAGCGGTTTAAGCGGAATCTGTAGTGTAGCCGTGAGCAGTGGTTCCCATTTGGACTGCATCAGTGGCGTGTGTTTGTCAGTTGCGGGCCTGGGCTCTAATACTTGTTCTCCTGAAAATTCGGTTTGTGGCAGTCACCTTGAGTGTGTGGGTTTAACTTGCCAAAATGTTAGTGGCGCCGGGATTGATAGATGTTCAGCAATTTCGGATTGTTCCCGCTTAGTCTGTGTTGATAGTAGCTGTCAGAGAGTATCTGGCGGGGGTTCTAACGAATGTTCAACGAGTGCGAGTTGTATTCATTTAACCCGCGTTTCTGTTTCTTTAAATCACCCATCTATTTCTGTTGGCGGGACTTCTCAAGCCACAGCTGAAGCTATTTACAGCGATAATTCAAGGACCGATATTACTAATAACTCAGCAACAACTTGGAGTTCCAGCGATGAAAGTATAGGTTCAATGCATCATAGTCCTATCATCATTCTTGGGAAAAAACCCGGAACAGCAACAATCACTGCCGCTTTTCAAGGTGTAAACGGTTCTGCCAACCTTTCAGTTTCTTGTCCTTCGGGCCAATTTTCAGCCACCACCATTTGTGAACGAGGCAAATGTATTTCAACTGAAGTTTATTGCACCTCTACACCTGCTTGTTCAAAGAACAGTGACTGTTTCAAGAAAGGTGAAAAAGAAACCAATCCTTAATTGAAAGTTTTATCCGCAATAGCAAATAAAAGCTAGTTTTAATTTCGTCAAAATTTAAGCTTTGGCAATGACCAGACCGATAATTTTTTTGGCGCCGCTGGCTTTGAGAACTCGGACAGCCTCGTTCATTGTTGCTCCGGAAGTAAAAACATCATCTAAAAGTAAAATGTTTTTGCCTTTAATAAGTTCGGGTTTGACAATGAAGAAACAATTTTTAACATTTTCTTTTCGGGCTTCAAAATTTTCCAGCTCCATTTGGGGGGCGTTATTTTTTATTTTTATCAGGGCTTTGGTTTCCAAGGGAAGAAAAAAATTTTTAGTTCTTTTGAGAAGTTCCTGAGCCAAAATTTCGCTTTGATTAAAGCCGCGCCGGCGTTTTTTTGCCGGATGAAGCGGAAGAGGAATAAGAATAAATTGTTGGTCATTTAAAGAATTTTCTAATTTTGATTTTTGAAAATAAAGAATCATTAATGAAGCTAAAATACCGGCCGCTTCTTTGGCGCCTTTATATTTCAAGGCATGGAGTAAAGAACGCAGAACTTTATTTTGATAGAAACCGACCGCCGCCAGAATAAAAGGAACTTTTAAATGGCAGGTTTTTTGGGGCTGATAAAGCCGTCGGCCGCATTCCGGGCAAAAAAATCCGCTGTTGATTTCAATTTTTTGCCAGCATTTTAAACAAATTAAATTTTGAGAATCATCAGTCAATTTCTTTCGGCAATGAAGACAGGAAGGGGGCAAGAAAATGTTTTTAAAAAGATTTTTTAATTTTTCCAGAAAACAAAGAAGCTTTCCCATTGTCAAGATTATATGCTAGAATATTAATAAGCTCCAGTTATTATGTTTTCCCTTCCCAATTTTAAAAAAGTCAAAAAAACTGCTTCTGATTTTTTTTCCGACATCAGCGGCTTTTTAAATCCCCAAAGAGTTTTGGGAGTTGACATCGGCACTTCTTCAATAAAATTGGTGGAATTTTATAAAAAAGGCGAGGACCTTAAATTGGAAAACTACGGCTGGCTGGAAACCAAGGGTTATTTGGAACGCGGGAACGAAATCATTCAAGCCAGTGGTTTAAAAATTTCCGTCAAAGAAACAGTCGGGCTTGTTAAGACGCTTCTTGCTCAAGTCAAACCAAAAGCGAAAAATGTCATTGCTTCCATCCCGGCTTTTTCGGCTTTTGTTACTCCTTTTGATTTGCCCTTTCTTTCGGCCAGAGAAACCGCCGCGGCTATTTCGTTTCAAGCCCGGCAGTTTATCCCTTTGCCTCTTTCCGAGGTTAGTCTTGACTGGTTAAAAATTGACGAGTTTGAAAATCAAAAAGGCATTCGATTTCAGCGCATCCTTTTAATCGGCATCCCCCGGGAAGTAATTAAAACCTACCAATTAATTTTTAAAACGGCCGGATTAAAACTTGCGGCTGTTGAGGTGGAAAGTTTGGCTTTGTTAAGGGCGGTTATGGTTCACGAGCCTTTAATTTTAATTGCGGACTTGGGAGCGGTTTCAACAAATTTTGTCATTGCCCAAAAAGGAGTTTTAAAATATAGCGGTCAAAGTGATTACGGCGGCGCTTTTTTAACTCAAGTCATTTCCCGAAGTTTGGAAATCAGCCCTTTAAGAGCTGAGGAATTAAAGTGCCGCAGCGGTCTTTTGGCTACGGCCGGAGAATATGAGCTTTCGGCTTTGATGCTTCCCTTTCTAGATGTTATAATAGGAGAAGCCAGACGAGTGAAGGAAACTTACGAAAGAAGCTCCGGTAAAAAAGTTGAAAGATTGATGCTCGCTGGCGGCGGCGCTAATTTGCCGGGAATAGAAAAATATTTTTCCAAGCAAATGGATTTAGCGGCTGTTAAACCCTTTACCTTTTCCGGCTTTAAATATCCGTCTGAAATAGAACCGATGGTCAAAGAATTAAACAATATCTTGGCCGTAGCCGTCGGCTTGGCTAAAAGAAAAATTTAAATTATTATGCCCGAAGAAGAATTTCAACCTTCAGTTCCCATACCTCCAGAAAACGAAAATCTTGGAGAAGAGTTTTCGGCCGAAAAAATTCCGGTTGGTTGGCCTTGGCGTCTGCTTTTGATTTCTTTTGTTCTTCTGGGATTGTCAATTTTAACTTATGCCGGCCTGACTTACGGCTACCAGCCTTATTTAAAAACCAGCTTAAATAAAGTTGACAATCAAATTAACGATTTAGCCAATCAAGTGAATGTTGAAGACCAGGAAAAACTTTTGACCTTTTATTCTCAAGTTATAAATCTTAAAGACATTTTGGACCGCCGCGTCTTTAGTTCAAAGATTTTTCCATTTTTAGAAAAAAATACCGACCCGAGCATTTATTTCACTTCGGCTGATTTTTCAGCGGTTAATAAAAATTTAAAATTAAAAGGAATGACTTCAAGCTTTGGAAATCTAATGCAAGAGTTAACTATTTTAAAGCAAGCTCCGGAAGCGGCAAACGTTTTGCTTGACGACACTAATGTGGAAAAAAACAAAGTGGGTTTCAGCTTAACCGTCGTTTTTAAACCGGATTTTTTTAATCAAATAAATCAATGAGGTCTTCAACAAAAAGAATTTTAAGTATTGGTTTGGCGGCTCTTGTTTTTGCTATTACTTTCGGCGTTTACTCGGTTTTAATTCGGCCGGCGGCTGATGAAGTGGGGAAATTAAGAGCCCAAATAACAACCAAGCAAACGATGTTAAATGGCGAAAAGCGGGTGGTTGGTCAAATCCAGGGTTTTATTGACCAAATTAATAATTTGGGAGAATTGCAAAACACTTTAGCTTTGGCAATTCCCAACGGCAAGGAAACTTTTCAGGCTTTAAATCAATATCAAGCCGTTGCCAATTCGGTTAATTTAGAAATGCTTTCCATTAAAATTCGGGAGCAGGGACTTCAGCCGGCCATTCAACCAATGGCTAAAAGACTTGGCACCTTGCAGTTTAATTTAAGTTTGAAAGGAACTTACGGGTCAATAAAAAGTTTTCTGCAAACTTTGGAAAGCAATATCCGGGTTTCCAATCTGGAGACATTTGAGCTGAAGCCAATCAGTGTCGGCTCTGACCAAGATTTATATTATTTGGATTTAGTGGTCGATTCTTATTATCAAACTGATTAAATATGGCTATTTTTGTGGGCGAAGAAAGAGGAAAAATGTTTTGGCTGCCAATAGTTTTGACTGTCGGCGTGGTTATCTTAATTTTTGTCGGCGCTTATTATTTATTTTTCAAACAGCCTCAACTTTTGGATTTGACGGCGCCGACTCAAGTTCAAAAATTAACCACTATTTCCAAAATTAATTACGACCCTTCAACAGTCATAAACTCCCCGGCTTTTAGAATGTTGACCCAATATAATCAACTGCCTTCGGCTTCAACCGCGGGCCGACCCAATCCTTTTTTGCCTTCTTTTATTCAAATTTTACCTCCTTCTCATTAAATTTTTATGACTGACCAAGAATTAATTCAAGCCGCAGTTAAAAAGGGTTTGTTAACTCAATCAATTGGTTCCCGTCTTCTGGAAGAAGTTGGTTTCTCTCAAAAGCCGGTGGAAGAAGTAGTTTACGCCGCTCATTTAATTAACGAAGAGACTGTGGCGCAATTAAAAAGTGAACTTTTAGGCATTCCTTATAAAAAAATTGACCCTTTTTCCATTAAAGATGAAGTTTTAAAAATTATTTCCAAAGAAACTTCCCAAAATTATAAATTTATTCCTTTGGAAAGAACCAAAGATATGCTGGTGGTGGGGATGCTGCGGCCTGACGATGTTCGGGCTCAAGACACTCTGCGTTTTATTGCTAAACAAAATAAAGTCAGCTTGGGAGTTTATTTGGTTACTCCTTCGGATTTGGCCGCGGTTTGGCGGCGTTACGTTCCTTATCACAGCGAAGTTGAAGCGGCATTAAAGGAAATTGGCAGCCGCGAAGCTGAGGGTCCTCAAGCCATGGTTAAATTGGAAGAAGGGGGGAGAGGAGAAGAGGCGCCAATTATTAAAATTATCGCTTTAACTTTGAAAAATGCGGTTGAGATGGGAGCTTCGGACATTCATATTGAACCTCAGCGAACCAAAGTCAGAATTAGATTTAGGATTGATGGCAAACTTCAAGAAATGAGTCTTCTGCCGCTTTCTTTGGCTCAGCCTCTTGTTTCCCGGGTGAAAGTTTTGGCTCGTTTAAAACTTGATGAAAGCCGAATTCCTCAAGATGGCCGTTTTCGGACTATTCTTTTGGGCCGCGACATTGATTACCGGGTTTCCACTTTTCCCACTCCCAGCGGCGAAAAAGTGGCTATTCGGGTTCTTGACCCGAGCATTGGTTTAAAGGGTTTAAATACTTTAGGCCTGGGAGACTATAATTACCATAAATTGGAACAAGCCCTTAGTCAGCCTTTTGGAATGGTTTTAATCACCGGACCAACCGGTTCGGGAAAAACAACCACTCTTTACGCCATTATGCAAAAATTAAATTCTCCGGAAGTTAATATTCTTTCTTTGGAAGACCCGGTGGAATATTTTATTGACGGCATTAATCAATCTCAAGTGAAACCGGAAATTGGCTATGATTTTGCTTCTGGTTTGCGGCAAATTTTGCGTCAAGACCCGGATATTGTGATGGTCGGCGAAATTAGAGACTCTGAGACCGCTTCTCTGGCAGTCAATGCGGCCTTGACCGGCCACATTTTGCTTTCCACTTTGCACACCAATAATTCTTTGGGTGTTATCCCCCGTTTAATTGATTTGGGGGTACCTCCCTTTCTTTTGCCTTCGGCTTTAAGTTTAATATTTGCTCAGCGTTTAGTTTTAAGACTTTGTCCTCATTGCAAAAAGGAAGAAGAAGCCAGCCCCCTGGTTCAAAAAATTATTGAAGAATCTTTAAAAACTTTGCCTTCTTCTTTAAAAGCTTCAATTAGTTTTAAGCCGCCTTATAAAATTTACCATCCCCAACCCGATTCTAATTGCAAGATTTGCCAAGGCAAGGGGACGGCCGGTCGGGTGGCTTTGTTTGAAATTTTTCAAATGACCAGGGAATTGGGGGATTTAATCGGCAAGGGATTTACCGAGGGGCAGCTTTGGGATGAAGCCCGGCGGCAAGAAATGGTTACTCTTCGCCAAGACGGGATTTTGAAAGCTTTAAGCGGAGATGTTCTTATGGAAGAAGTTTTAAGGGAGACGGCCAGCGGCGGGATATAGCAAAATTTTAAAAAATAAGTTAAATTAAATTTATGATGGACTATAAGCAAAAACTTAATGATTTGATGTTGACCGCGGCAAAACAAAATGCTTCGGATTTGCATTTGGCCGTTGGTCGCCGGCCGATTATTCGCTTGGACGGAGTTTTAATTCCTTTAGTCAAAGAACTGATTTTAACCAAGGAAGACGCCGAAGGGTTAGTCTTCGCTTTTTTAACCGACGAACAAAAGCAAAATTTTTTAAAATTGAAACAATTGGATTTCTCTTACAATTTTGAAGACAAGGTTCGTTTTCGGGTTAATGTTTATATGCAGCGCGGTTTTATGGCGGTGGCGATGAGATTAATTCCCGCTCAAATTAAAACTATTGAAGAATTGAAGTTGCCGCCGATTCTTCACGATTTTGCCAGACTTCAGCAAGGTTTTATTTTGGTTGTCGGACCGGCTGGTCACGGTAAATCAACCACCTTGGCGGCTATTTTAGATGAAATAAATCACAAGCGGACCGAGCACATTATTACTGTTGAAGACCCGATAGAATACATTTTTTCTCAAGACCGCTGCGTGATTTCTCAAAGAGAAGTCGGCCGGGATACACTTTCGTTCCATAGCGCTTTACGGTCAATTTTGCGTCAGGACCCGGATGTCATAATGATTGGAGAAATTCGCGACCCTGAAACAATGGCGACGGCGATGACTGCGGCGGAAACCGGCCATTTGGTTTTTTCCACCCTTCATACCAATTCCGCGGCCCAAACCATTGATAGAATTATTGATAGCTTCCCGCCCAACCAGCAAGGCCAAATTGTTTCTCAATTAGCTTCAACTTTAGTGGCAATTGTTTCGGAAAGATTGATACCCCGGCTCGGCGGAGGCCGGGTGCCGGCAACGGAAATTATGTTGGTTAATGCCGCCGTCCGCAATTTAATCCGCGAGCGCAAGGTTTATCAAATTGACTTAGTTATTGAAACCAGTGTTCAAGAAGGGATGCTTTCTTTAAATCGTTCTTTAGTCAGCTTAATTAAACAAAAAGAAGTTTCTTTGGAGCAAGCCGAGGGTCTTTCTTTGAATCCTTCCGAATTAAGAATTCTTTTACAGAAAAGTTAATTCTTTTAAATGAAATATTTTTATAAAGCCAGAACTAAAGAAGGGGAAATTCAAGTTGGCGATGTTGAAGCGGCCAACAAAGAAATGGCCTTAAGTATTTTATTAAGTCACGGACTTTTTGTTTTGAGTTTGGAATTGACGGAAAGACCGCATTTTTATAGCCGAATTTTAAATTTTTTTAAAAGAGTAAAAGTGACCGACTTGATGATTTTTACCCGCCAGTTTTCTACTTTGCTGGGCGCTCAAGTTTCTTTAGGCGATTCTTTAAAAAATCTTTTTGAGCAAACGACCAACCCGGTTTTGAAAGAAATAGTTTCTGATATTGCTTCTGATATTGAATCCGGTCTTTCTCTTTCTCAAGCCCTGGAGCGTCATCCAAAGGTTTTTTCCGATTTTTTTGTGAATATGGTTAAATCCGCCGAAGTATCCGGCCGGTTGGCGGAAACCTTGGAATTTTTAGCCGATTATTTAGAAAAACAAGTTCTCTTAACTTCCAAGGTTCGGAATGCCTTAATTTATCCGGCTTTTATTGTTGGTTTGTTTTTTGTGGTTTTACTGATTATGAGTGTTGTTGTTTTTCCTCAATTAAAGCCGGTTTTTGAAGAAGCCGGAGTGGCTCTTCCTTTTTTCACTCGGCTTTTATTAGGCATCGGCAGCTTTTTGGTTAATTGGTGGTTTTTGGTTTTTATCATTTTTATTGTTTTTGTCGTGATAATTTTTGATTATTTCCAGACCCAAGAAGGGAAAGCGGTTTTGGATGAATTAAAATTGCGTTTGCCGCTCTTTGGTTCGCTTTTTCAAAAAATTTATGTTGTTCGCTTTGCTGATTCAGTTCGGGTTTTAATTCAAGGGGGCTTGACTCTTCCCCAAGCCGTAGAAATTTCTTCTCATACAATCGGTAGCCTTCTTTATCAAGAACTTTTGCATGAAGCGGCCGAAGGTTTGAAAAAGGGTCAGCAGCTTTCTCAAATTTTGGCTCAAATGCCCCGTTTCCCTCTTTTAGTTTCCCAACTTGTTGCTATTGGCGAATCAACCGGCCGCTTGGATGCTTTACTTGGCCGCATCAGTAATTTTTATACCCGCGAAGTTGAAGCCGTGGTTAATAATTTGGTAGAATTAATACAGCCCATCTTAATGGTGGTGATTGGTTTAGCAATTGGTCTTCTTTTTGCCTCCATTCTTTTGCCTTTATACAGCTTAATCAATTCCGTTTAAAAATGTGGTATAATTTATAAAGAAAAGGTCGTTTAAAAACTTAAAAATAAAAAAATGAAAAATAAAGGTTTTACTCTTATTGAAATGCTGATTGTCATAGCTATTATTGGTATTTTATCTTCAGTGATTTTAGTCGGCCTTGGTTCGGCCCGAGCTAAAGCCAGAGATAGCCGCCGGATTTCTGATATTCGTCAAATTCAAAATGGTCTGGAAATTTATTATAGCAAAACCCAAGTTTATGTAAGTGGGGATAGCACCGCTCTTTATGCGCCAACACCAGACCTGCCAGCCCTGCCTTACGACCCTCAAGGTACCGCAGTAAAATATTTATATCTCGGCGCTGCTCAATCTTACCAATTAGGAGCTTGCTTGGAACAGGGTTTGCCGGCCGGCATTACCTCGGCTACTTGCAGTAGTCTTTCCTGCACCGCCGGCACTCTTTATTGTGTCACTGCTCCCTAAAAGTTTAAAGTTTAAGAAAACCAGAGGTGAATTATCTGATTTATTTTTTTCTTTTTCTTTTGGGATTAAGCGCCGGCAGTTTTTTGAATGTTGTTTTGTTCCGTTATCAGCCCGGCGCTTCTCTTTTTGATTTGAAAAAAATAGGCGGCCGCTCCCGCTGCCCTCATTGCGGGCAAATTCTTTCTTGGCGGGAGCTGATTCCGCTTTTTAGTTTTTTTTGGCAAAAAGGGAAGTGTCGTCATTGTCAACAAAAAATCAGCTGGCAATACCCGCTGGTAGAATTTTTAAACGGCTTTATTTTCTTAGCCGTTCCAATTTATTTAAGCTTCCTTTATAAAATTCAAGGTTGGCAATTTTTTTTGAGCGAGAATCGCTGGTTTTACGGTTTAATTTTAATTTGGCTCTTGATTTTTTTAATTTGGATTTTAATAGCTTTTATTGACAAGCGTTATTATTTAATTCCGCCGGAATTAAATTGGGGAATTTTTATCCTGGGTTCAATTATTGTTTTGATTCAATTTTTTCATCAGTTGCCATTTCCTTTTCAATTTTCTTTTCTTCGTCATTACGCTTTGGTTTTTAACTTCACTTCAAATATATTTTTTATCCATTTAATAGGAGCTTTAATAGGCGGTTTATTTTTTGGTTTGATTTATCTTTTAAGCCAAGCCCGGGCAATGGGTTTTGGAGATGTGAAGCTGGCTTTTGTCAGCGGTTGGCTTTTCGGCTGGCCGGATTTTGGTTTAGCCTTGGTTTTGTCTTTTATCATCGGCGGAGTTTGGAGCTTAATTTTAATTTTTTTAAAGAAAAAATCTTTCAAAGATAAACTGCCGTTTGCCCCCTTTTTAATTCTGGGGATGCTTTTAACTTTCTTTTTGGGCTATCAAATTCTCGGTTTTTATTTCAACTTATTGAGCGTTTGATTTAGTCACGTTTCCAGCGATCGCAGAATAGATGATTTATTAGTCACGTTTATGGCGGTCGCAGAATAGATGACTAAAATTCTCTTCTGGATGTGAAAACAGCAAGGCTTGTTTCTGAAAATAAATTTCCTCTGGCTTTAGAGCCGGCAATAAATTATAATAAAAAAGATGAGCGGTTACACTTTAATTGAAATGCTGGTGGTGGTTGGCATTTTGGCGCTTTTGACTTCCATTACTGTTCTTTATGGCCGAACTGGCGAAGAACAAGTGGCTCTTTTCCGTAGCCAAGCAGAAATTATCGGCGTTTTGAACAGAGCCAAAACATTAAGCCTTCAAATATATTTTAGCAGCAGTACAGTTGAAAAGGTTTGCGGTTATGGCGTTCATTTTGATACCAATAACACTTTTTTTCTTTTCAAAGATTTAGTTAATTTTCCCGCTGATTGTTCAACCGCCAATCATCAATATGACAATAATGAGCAAATGGAATCGCCGCGCTCTTTATCAAAAAATTTACAATTTGGTAACGAGACTTCGGTGACCGATGTTGATTTTGTTCCGCCTGACCCAAAAACTTATTTGAACTCCTCATCGTCGTTTCCAACAGCAACTATTTCTATTCAAAGTAAAACCACAACCGCAAAGGTTTATGTAAAAATTAATCAGGGCGGTCAAATCACCAGCCAATAAATTAATGAAGAAAAATAAAAAAAATAATCAAGGTCAGTTAATTATTGAAAGTTCTATCGCCTTAACCATTTTAATCATTGGATTTTTGGCAATTGTCACTCTTTTAACTCATTCTTTAGCCGCTAATCAAAACAGCGTTAACCGTTTAATTGCCGCTCATTTGGCTGAAGAAGGAATTGAGGTGGTTAAAAATATTATTGACACCAATTCTGCTGAAAATAGGGCTTGGAATGAAGGATTGACCACGGGTAAACATGAAGTCGCTTATAATTCAAATTCTTTAGAATCCTATCAAGGTAGATTTTTATATCTTAATAAAAATTCTGGTTTTTACAATTATAATCCAGCCGGCGTGCGCACTACTTTTACAAGAACAATTGAGATTTTTAACATTAGCTCCGATGAAATCAAGGTTAAAGCCACGGTCACCTGGACGACTCGGAATTTGGCGAGCACTATTAGTGTTGAAGACCATTTTTTTAATTGGCGTAAACCATAAAAATATGAAGATTTTTAAATTTAATTTTTCTGGGAAAAACGGTTATACCCTCGTTGAATTGATGGTCGCGGCAACTCTTTTTATCGTCTTTTTTTCCATTGCTACGGCTGGTTTTATCAGAGCCATCCGCACCCAGCGGGGATTAAACAGCGTGATTAATTTAACCAGCAATGCCGGCCTGACTCTGGAGCAAATGGCCAGAGAAATAAGAACCGGTTATCACTTTACCGTTGGTCAAGATTCTAAAATAGCCTTCATCAATTATAATAAGCTGCCGGTTGTTTATCGTTTAAACAATAACGCCATTGAAAGAAGCGAGGACAATGGCACGACTTTTTATCCTTTAACCTCTACTGATGTCAAAATAGAGAAATTGATTTTTAAAGTTTCTCAAACCCTTTCCTCTAAGGATCCCTGGCGGATTTCCATTTTCATTCAGGCAAAAAGTTTAGTGACCGGCACTTCTCTTCAATCGCCGATATTTTTCCAAACAACGATTAGCGCCAGAACTTTGCCTGGTGAAGCGCCAAGCTAAAAAAATGATGAAAAATAAAAAATCAAAAAAAAATAAAGGTCAGGTAATGATTTTGGCAATTATTATGGTCAGCGGCGCGATTTTAACCACTTCTTCTATTTTGGGACTTTTAATGGTCTATCAATTAAGAGGAGCCAATGACGCGGTCAGTTCAGTAAAAGCTATTTTTGCCGCGGATACCGGGATTGAATGGGAAAGTTATAAATTATTTGTCAACAATATTAGCAAGCCGACTTTAGAACCAGGAACCACTTTTACTACCACAATTAGGGAAACTACCAGTACCTATATCATTGATTCCACGGGCGTATCCGGTCGAAGTTTTAGAGCCCTTCAAACCGTCTTTTACTTTCTTTAATATTTTTTATGGATAAAAAAAAAGCCAAAGAAAGAATAGAAAAATTAAAAGAAGAGATAAACAAATACCGCTACGCCTATCATGTTTTAAACAAGTCTTTAATTTCGGACGCGGCTTTGGATTCTTTAAAAAAAGAACTTTTTGATTTGGAGAATCAATTCCCTGAATTTATTACTTCGGATTCTCCCACCCAAAGAGTCGGCAGTAAGCCTCTGAAAGAATTTAAAAAGGTCACTCATGAAGAACCGATGCTTTCTTTTAATGACGCCTTTTCTGAAGAAGACATGAAAGCTTGGCTGGAAAGATTGGAAAATTATCTAAAGACGCAGATTCCCGCAGACAGTACGCAGACCACTGCAGAAAATAGTCAGCGTAAGTCAGCGTCAAGTCCGCGTCAGTCCGCGTTTTATTGTGAATTAAAAATTGACGGTTTAGCCATTGAACTGGTTTATGAGAATGATATTTTTGTTCAGGGTTCAACCCGGGGCGACGGTTTAATCGGTGAGGATGTGACCCAAAATTTAAAAACCATTGAAGCCATTCCCTTAAAGCTTTTAAAAAAAGAAGAGGTCATTAAAAATTTAAAAAATTTAAAGTTAGTTTCAACGGCTGAATTTTTAGAAAAGCATTGGCCTAAACGTTTGGTAGTGCGGGGAGAAGTCTTTTTAACCAAAAAAGAATTTCAAAGAATCAATCAAGAACAAATAAAAGCCGGTTTAAAACTTTATGCCAATCCGCGCAACATTGCCGCCGGTTCAATTCGTCAGTTAGACCCGAAAATTACAGCCAGCCGGCGTTTGGATTCCTTCCAATATGAAATTGTTACCAACCTTCATTTAAAAACTCACGAAGAAAAACATTTACTCCTCAAAGCTTTTGGCTTTAAAACCAACCCTCATAATCAAGCACTTAATTCTTTGGAAGAAGTTTTTGATTTTCGCAATCAGCAGGTCAAAAGGAGGGAAGAGTTGAGTTATGAAATTGATGGCATTGTCGTGATTGTTAATGACAATGAAATTTTTCAAAAAGGAGGAGTGGTCGGTAAAGCCCCCCGGGCGGCCATTGCTTATAAATTTTCTCCTCGGGAAGCGACAACGCAAGTTTTGGATATTAAAGTTCAAGTTGGTCGGACCGGCACTTTAACGCCGGTAGCGGTTTTAAAACCCGTGGAGGTTGGCGGCGTTAAAATTACTCATGCCACCTTGCATAATTGGGACCAGATAAAGAGATTGGGGTTGAAAATCGGCGACACGGTCATTGTCAGCCGGGCCGGCGATGTGATTCCTCAAATCAGTCAGGTTTTAAAAGATTTGAGAACCGGCAGAGAAAAAGAGTTTAAGATGCCCCAAAATTGTCCCATTGACAACAGTAAAGTTGTTCGGGAAGGAGCCTTGTTTCGCTGCTCTAATCCTAAATGTGGAGCTCGTCATCGGGAATTTTTAAAGCACTTTGTTTCTAAGACCGCTTTTGATATTAGAGGTTTGGGGGGTAAAATCATTGACCGTTTTTTGGATGAGGGGTTAATTTCCGATGCCGCCGATATTTTTGCTTTGAAAGAAGGGGACATAGCGGTTTTAGAAAGATTTGGCGAAAAATCCAGCCAAAATATTGTTAAAGAAATCAAAACTCGTCAAAAAACAAGTTTGAGCCGCTTTATTTACAGTTTGGGCATTTTGCATGTTGGCGAAGAAACAGCTTTGCTTTTGGCCCGTCAATTTTCTCAGAATAATTCCCAAAAAATAATTAAACCGTCAGAAGTAGGGAGATTTTTTCAAAATTATTCTTTGGAAAAATTTCAAGAAATTTCCGATATTGGTCCAAAGGTCAGCCAAAGTATTTTTGACTGGTTTAAAAGCGAAAAAAATATTAATTTTTTGGAAAAATTGGAGAAAGTTGGCGTGGAGATAGCAACCGAAAAGCCAAAAGCTCAAAGCTCAAAGCTGAAGGGATTTACCTTCGTCCTCACCGGTACGCTCAAAACGATGAGCCGCGAGGAGGCGAAGGAAAGAATCCGTACGCTGGGCGGGGAGATATTAGAGAGTGTATCCAAGAAAACGAGCTTTGTGGTGGTTGGGGAAGAACCAGGTTCAAAATATGGAAAAGCGAAGCAGTTAGGCATTAAAATAATTAACGAAAGAAAATTCCTGGAAATGATAGAAATTTAAATTAAAACTTGCCTATAGCCTTTAAAAAGATTAGGATTTTAAAGATGGCTTTTAAAATTACGGAGAAAGAATTAAAACATTTAGCTGAACTAGCCAGAATAGAAATTAAATCCTCTGAAAAAGAAAAATTAGCTAAGGATTTGGGAAAAATCATTGGCTATTTTGAAGAGCTGAAAAGCTTAAATACCAAAAACGTTCTTCCCATGAGCGGCGGAACTTTTTTGGAAAACATTTTTCAAGAAAAAGACTTTAGCCAAAAACGTTTAAGCGGCGAAAAGAGCGCCGAAGCTTTTCCAGAAAGGCAAGATAATTTTCTTAAAACCCCGCCGGTATTTGAATAAATCAACTAATTACGAATCTAATATGAATATACGAATTTGTATATATATTAGTACGAAATTAGTAATTAACTGATAAAATTTAAATTTTTATGCACTTACACGATTTGACAATTAAAAAATTTCATGAAGGATTGCTGAATAAAGAATTCTCCGTTTTGGAGATTGTGCAATCATTTTTCAAATGTATCAAAGATAAAGATGAAGAAATCGGCGCTTATCTGACTTTAAACGAGGAGGAAGCAATTAAAGCTGCTGAAAAAGTTGATTTAGCCATTGCTAAAAACGAAGAAATTGATATTTTAGCTGGCGTGCCCTTGGCAATTAAAGACAATATTTTAATTGAAAATCTGCCGGCAACCGCCGCCTCAAAGATTTTAAAAAATTATATTGCTTCCTACGATGCCACGGTTATCAAAAAATTAAAAAAAGCTGGTTCGGTTTTCTTGGGTAAAACCAATTTGGACGAATTTGCCATGGGTTCTTCCAATGAAAATTCGGCTTTTAAAATTGTTCATAATCCTTACGATTTGAAACGAGTGCCCGGCGGCTCTTCCGGCGGCTCGGCGGCAGCCGTGGCTTCCCATATGGCAATAGCGGCCTTAGGTTCAGATACCGGCGGCTCCATTCGTCAGCCAGCTCATTTTTGCGGAGTGGTGGGTTTAAAGCCGACTTACGGAGCAGTTTCCCGTTTTGGATTAATGGCGATGGCTTCCAGTTTGGACCAAATCGGCCCAATTACCAAGACCGCGGAAGACGCCGCTTTACTCTTTAATCAAATTAAAGGAATTGACCCTTTTGATGCCACCAGCGCCAAATTTGATTATGCCGGCGATTTATTAAATCCCGACTTGGCAAAAATAAAAAAATTAAAAATCGGTCTTCCTAAAGAATATTTTGAAAAAGGTCTTGATAAAAATGTTTCCCAAGGAATGGAGGAGGCAATTAAACGGTTAAAAACCTTGGGTTTGAAATTTAAAAATATCAGTTTACCTCACACGTCTTATGCCCTTTCTTGCTATTACATTATTATGCCGGCGGAAGTGAGCACTAATTTGGCCCGTTTTGAAGGCATCCGCTATTCGCGGATAAATGCTGATAGGATACGGACAAATGCTGACAATATCAGCGTAAATCAGCGTAGTTATCAGCGCAAATCAGCGTTGTCGGAAATTTATTTCCGACAGCGCGGTCAAGGATTCGGTCAAGAGGCAAAACGCCGGATTATTTTGGGGACCTTCGTTTTATCGGCCGGTTATTACGATGCTTATTATAGTCAAGCCCAAAAAGTTAGAAGATTGGTTAAGGAGGATTTTGATAGGGCTTTTGATTCGTCAGCCGGCGGAGTGGACGTGATTTTAACGCCTGTTGCCCCAACCTCAGCTTTCAAAATTAATGAGAAAACCAGTGACCCTTTGGCAATGTATCTTTCCGATATTTTGACTATCCCGGTAAACTTGGCTGGTTTGCCGGCAATTTCCCTGCCCGTTAAAAAATATTGTTTAGGAGGCAAAGAATTGCCAGTCGGTTTTCAACTCATTGGCAAACATTTTCAGGAAGCGGATATTTTAGGAATTGGTCAGTATTATGAAAGGATAGAGGATTGATTGAGACTGTGTCGGATGGGCGGCGGCACCAGTGTTAGCGACACCAGCGGCTTTTTCCATTTTAGCTAATTTTGTTGCGCAGTCGACCGGACTTGAACCGGCAACCCCCGCCGTGACAGGGCGGTGCTCTAACCAATTGAGCTACGACTGCTCACTTTTAAAAATAGCAGAAAATTAAACTTTCAGCAATGAAAATTTCTGTAATTTTGTACAATCTTAGAAGTCTTTATAATGTTGGTTCAATTTTTAGAACCGCTGACGCGGCCGGCGTTGAAAAAATTTATTTGGCCGGCTTCACGCCCGCTCCGCTTGATGTTTTTAAAAAACCGCGGCCGCGAATGCTTAAAGTTTCCTTAGGGGCCGAAAAAAGCGTTCCCTGGAAAAAAATTTCTCAAAGTTCAACGGTTAAATTGCTTAAGGACTTAAAAACAAAGGGCTATAAAATTTTGGCTATTGAGCAAAACAAAAAATCTCTGCCTTATTACAAAATCCATAAAATTAAGGATTTTAAAAAAATAGCTTTGGTAATGGGAAATGAAATTAAAGGATTGCCTTCCTCAGTTTTAGTTCAAGCAGATAAAATTTTGGAAATCCCTATGCTAGGCAGAAAAGAATCCTTAAATGTAAGCATTGCTTTTGCCATTGTTGTTTATCGTCTTTTGTTTAATTAAAGGCGTTTTATAACTATCAGCGGTTTACATTTTTCTGTCACTTTGTTTAAAGTCTGTTCTTCTACCTCGCCCACTTCCTTTACCGGATTTTCTTGCACTCGGCGGGAAGCGGCGTGAATAGTTTTGTTGTCGCCGATATAAAGAATAACGTGGCCAATCCCTTGAGGAAATTTTGAATTGTAAAAACCTCTCTCACCATGAAAAAAAAGAAGGTCGCCCGGTTCTAAATCTTCCAACCGCACTTCTTCTCCATGCTCGGCTTGCAGGATTGTGCTTCGCGGAAGAATAATGCCGATTTGTTTAAAAATATATTGAATAAAAGAAGAACAGTCAAAAAATTCCGGCGCTTCTTCGGGCGTTGCCCCATATTTATAAGGTTTGCCGATTAGACTTTTAGCTAAGGTAATGAGTTTAGATTTTTGTTCCTTGGTCATTTTAACATTGGGTATTTATCCAACTCTGTTTGTACCTATTTTATCAAAAATTTTTGAAAAAGAAAAATGATTGTACTGGGTGGGTACATCGGTAGTCAATTAGTCATTTTGATACAATTGACTTAAAGCAATCTTTTTAGCTCCTCACCAGCAATTTCAGCGTCTCGGAGAATGCTCTTCAATACTTTAGGATGAAGAATCTTACCAGAATGGTACGGCACGGTTACTCGTCTGCCGTGAGAATTTTTATAAATTTTATGACTACCACTTTGTCGAACCAAAATAAAACCCGCCTTTTCCAGGACGGTGATAATTTTCTTAGCAGTAATTCGCGGCAACTCCTTGGTCATAATAGAATTAGACAGCCACCTCAACAGTAGATAAACTTACAAATCTTTCCTCTGGTAATTCTTCTCTGTTTTGTATCCTGTCTTCCAAATGAAGTTTAATGGCATCTTTAATATTCGCCAATGCCTCTTCGTAAGTATCGCCCTGACTATAACAGCCCTGCAATTCTGGACAAAACACAAAATATCCATCTTTGTCTTGCTCAATAATAATTGAAAAGTGATAATTTCTCATAATGTTTAAATAATAACAAAGCTGATTAGAAAAGTCAAATTTTTGTATAAATCCACAACATATTGGAAAATCCAAAGATGTTAATGATTTTTTAAGGTTTCAAGAACCTTGAAATAGATAATATTTTCTGTTGGCTTTGATGTGACGGTGGCAGGGATCGAACCTGCGGCCTAGGGTTTATGAATCCCTCGCTCTACCACTGAGCTACACCGTCATAATTAGTGTGGGGGTGAAAATCTTTTGTTCTATCATTGAACTACGCTAGCATTATTATGGGGATTATTTCAATTTTATTTTTTATTTTTAAGGGCGTCAACTCTTTAATAATTTGCTATTTTTAATTTTTTAAATTATGTTAAAATAATAAAAATCGCGGGGAGGAGTAACGGTTGCTCGCGAGGCCCATAACCTCGAGGTAGTGGGTTCAATTCCCACCCCCGCAACCAAAATGAATTTGGAACAAATAAAACAATCGGCTTTTAAAGAGATTGAGGAATCCCGGGATTTGAAATCGCTGGAAGGTTTGAGAATCAAGTATTTGGGGCGGAAAAGTCAGTTAGTTGAAATTTTGCATTCTTTAAAAGATGTTCCTTTAAACCAGCGCCAAAAAATAGGTCCGGTCGCCAATGTTTTAAAAAAAGAATTGGATGAATTAATTAAAAATAGAAAGGCCGAATTAAGAGAAGATGAAGGTTCAAAGAAAATTGATCTCAGCCGGCCGGCCCAAAAAATTAGCCGCGGCCATTTTCACCCTTTAACAATTGCCGAAGAGAAAATCTGCCGGATTTTTTTAACGATGAATTTTTCGGTTGTGGAAGGACCGGAAATAGAAAATGAGTTTTATAATTTTGACGCTTTAAATATTCCGCCCAATCATCCGGCTCGGGATTTGTGGAATACCCTCTGGCTCAAGACGCGGACAGACGCAGACAAGACGCAGATAGACGCGGACAAAACGCGGACAAAGGCAGATAGTGTCCGCGAGAATCTGGGTAGGAATCAGCGTCAATCAGCGCTATTACTTCGGACCCATACTTCGCCAATGCAAATCCGTTATATGGAAACCCATCAGCCGCCCTTCCAAATTATTGTGCCTGGCCGGGTTTTTCGTTACGAAGCCACTGACGCTTCTCACGAAATTAATTTTTACCAAGTGGAAGGTTTGATGGTTGGTTCTCGGGTGAGTTTGGCTAATTTTAAATTTATCATTGAGACCTTTTTAAAAAAATTTTTCGGTCCCAATATTAAATTTCGTTTTCGGCCAAGTTATTTTCCTTTTGTTGAGCCGGGCTTGGAAGTGGATGTCTGGTTTAAAGATAAATGGTTGGAAGTAATGGGCGCGGGGATGGTAGCCAGAAAAGTTTTTGACGCCGTTCGTTACAATCCCGACCAAGTCCAAGGTTTTGCTTTTGGCCTGGGGTTAGATCGCCTCGTCAAGATAAAGTATAACCTTCCGGATATCAGATTGCTTTATTCGGGCGATTTAAGATTCATCAAGCAGTTTTAAAACATGAAGTTTTCCTATTCTTTGATTAAAAAGTTCGTTCCGGAAATAAAAAGTAAACAACAATTGGTTGAGGCTTTAACTTTGCATTCTTTTGAAGCTGAAGAGGGCCCGGCCGATACTTTTGAGGTTAATATCCCCCCCAATCGTTTTTCTGATGCCGCTTCCCACTGGGGAATTGCGAAAGAAGCAGCCGCTGTCCTGAGTTTATCTTTGAAATTTTCAATTTCTGACTTTCAATCTTCAAGAGCAAGAAATTCCAAAAGGCCTAAGAATTTTAAGGTTTCAGTTGAAGATAAAAATTCTTGCCCCCGCTACACTGCTCAATATTTTGAAAATATTAAAGTCAAACCCTCGCCTTCTTGGATGCAAAAGATTTTGAAAGATTGCGGTCTCCGGCCAATCAATAATGTCGTGGATATTATGAATTATGTTATGCTTGAAATTGGCCAGCCGCTTCACGCTTTTGACTATGATAGACTCTCGAATCCATCTCGAATGATATCTAATGAATCTCAAATACATTTGAACAACATTCAAGATAATTCAATAAAAATTAAAAAGATTATTGTTAGACGAGCGAAAAAAGGAGAGAAAATTACTACTTTAGAGGATAAAACTTATGAATTAAATGAAGATGTTTTAGTCATTGTGGATGGATTCGAGAAAAATTTGAGAGAAAAATTCGCGAAGGATTCGAGAAATGTTTTAGCTATTGCCGGACTTAAGGGCGGAAAAGGCCCGGAAGTAAGCAATAAAACAAGCCGGATTATTGTGGAGTCAGCAAATTTTGAGCCGGCTTCAATTTATAAAACTTCCAAAGCCTTGAATCTCATAACCGATGCTTCGTTAAGATTTTCTCACGGCCTTAGTCCGGCTTTGGCCATTATCGGCTTAAACCGGGCGGCCGCTTTATTAGAAGAAATTGCCGGCGTCAAAAGAGGAGAACAGTTTGATTCTTTAATTAAACCCCTGCCGGCAAAAATTCTTAAATTTAACATTTTTGAATTCAACCGTTTTATCGGTTTGGATTTGAATGAAAGAAAAGCCGAAAAATTTTTGCATCGTTTGGGTTTTAAACGCTTAAAAGGGTCGGAATGGCAAATTCCCGCTTGGCGTTTGGATATAGAAAATCATCAAGATTTAGCCGAGGAAGTAATTCGGCTTTTCGGCTACAACCAGTTAAAATCAACGCCGCCTTTAATTTATTTATCGCCTTCGGGTTTTGAAGATTTAATTGTTTTAAGAGACAAAATTAAAAAAACTTTGGTCGGGTTGGGATTAGATGAAATTTATAATTATTCCTTTATTTCGGAAAAAGATTTGAATTTGGGTCATTCTTGGGGAAAAGAGGTCTTAGAATTGGAAAATCCTTTAAGTAGCCAGTTTAAATATCTTCGGCCGTCCTTGGCGGCCGGCCTTTTAAAAAATATTGAAGAGAACTTCCGCTTTTTTGAAGAAATAAAAATTTTTGAAATTGGGAAGATATTTTTTAAAATTGATAAAAATATCAATGAGAAAAATGCCTTGGGGATAGTTTTGTTTTCTAAAATTAAAAACAAAGAACCGTTTTTTGAATTAAAAGGCGTTATTAAAGAATTATTTCGGCAAATTGGTTTAGCCGATTATATAATTACAGAAGCTGACAAATCCGACTGGCTTAGGGATTTTACCAGCGGTTATTTAATTCCCCCAACAGTTTTAAAAATTGAAAGTAACGGCAAGATAATCGGCTATTTGGGTAAGGTAAAAAATAAAAATTTAAAAGCCGAAACAGCCCTTGCCGAGCTTATCTTTGACGACCTCTTGCGTTTTGTGGAAGAGGAATACGGCTATGAACCCTTGCCCAAATACCCGGCGGTAATACGCGATATTTCCTTTCTCGTTGATTATTTCCAAAAAATCGGAGAAATTATGCGGTCCATAAAAAATGTCAGCAGTCGCTTGATTGACAATGTTGATTTTGTTGATGAGTTTGATGTTAGAGAAAAAGTCGGCGGTAAAATTAAGGAAGATAAGACAAAAACCAGAAGTTTAACCTTTAGAATTGTTTTTCAGACGCCTAGCCGGACTTTAACCAAAGAGGAAGTGGATAAAGAAATGAAGAAAATTATTTTAATGCTCCGTCAAAAGTTCAAAGCGGAAATCCGTTAGCTAGTTGAAAAATTGAGTCAGGTTGTTATACGGGGGGAAAATTATTCAAAATGTATTTGCGTTTGAAACCGGATGAGTTGTTCTGAGAGAAGGGGATGTTTTTCTAATGCCGGGTCAGAGCGGAGCATTTCTCTCGCCGCTTCGCGGGCGGCTTTTACAAGCTCCGGATTTTGAAGAGCTTTCATAGCTAAGTCCGGCAAACCGGTTTGGGCTTCGCCAAAAAACTCACCCGGTCCGCGAATTTTTAAATCCTTCTCCGCGAGTTCAAAACCGTTTTTGGCTTCCACGATTGATTTTAATCTTTGTTGAGTTGTTTTTGCGGCTGAATCCGTGAAAAGCAAACAATAAGATTGATGTTCGCCTCGGCCCACCCGGCCGCGAAATTGGTAAAGCTGAGCCAAACCAAATCTTTCCGTTCCTTCAATCATCATTATCGTGGCATTAGAAACATCAACGCCAACTTCCACCACCGAAGTTGAAACTAAAATATCAATTCGTTTATTTTTATCCTTCTCCTTCGCCGTTTTAGCAAAAGCGGACATAGTTTTCTCTTTCTCCTTGGGTTTCATTTTTCCGTGAAGCATCGCCACTTTTAAATCGGGAAATATTTTTTTAGATAATTTCTCATATTCGGTTTTTACTGCTTTGGTTTCCCACAACAACATGGACTTTCGCGGACTTAACACGGACTCGTACGGAATTTCCGTTTTGGTCTGCGTATAGTCCGTTTTGGTCTGTGTGGGTTCAATGCGGGGGCAAATAACAAAAGCCTGCCGTCCTTTTTTAATTTGGTCTCTAATAAATTGATAAGCCTTTTCCCGGTTTTCGGGCGCCACAATTTTGGTAATAATCGGTTTGCGATTTTTGGGCAGTTCGGTAATAAGAGATAAATCAAGGTCGCCAAAAATAGTTAAGTTGAGGGTGCGGGGGATAGGGGTGGCGGACATAGACAAGAAATGAGGCAATATCAACGCAGATTCACGCAGACTAGACCCAGATTCACGCAGATTAACATAAGATTTATCATGAATTATTCTTTTAATATTTAGCTCCTTACTGCCAAAGTTAACCAATAAAGCTAATTTATAATCTGAGCCTTTAAGATATGACCATATTTGTTTTTCCTCTATTTTCCCAATAAAGGGCAACGCTTTAATTTCTAAAATAACTTTATTATCAATAATAAAATCCGGCCTATATGTTCCTATATTTTCATTGTTATAATTTATTGAAATAGATTTTTCGGTAGTGAAGTTTATATTTCTCTTTTTAAATTCTATTATTAATGCTTTAGAATAAATATTTTCTTTTAAGCCTAATCCGATTTTATTGGAGACTTCAAAAATCGCTCCTCTAATTTTGTAAGTTAAGTCCTTAAATAGAAAGTTTTCCGTGGTTGTTTGGGTCTTTGTGTAATCTGCGTTTATCTGCGTATTAGTCTGTGTTGATCTGCGAATGAGCGAAGCTCGTTGAGAGACGCCGAAGCGATGTTGTTCATCAACAATTACCAAAGCCAATTTTGGGAAACGGACGGTTTTTTGAATAAGAGCGTGAGTGCCGATAATAATGGCAATTTTTTGAACGCTAATTTTTTTATAAAGCTCGGATTTTTTCATTTCTGTTTCCAAGCCTTTACCGTAGTAAACTTTCGCCTCGCTGCCTGTTAAAAGAGCCAATCCTTTTTCAAATTTTGGGAAAAACTTAATTAGAGTTTGATAATGCTGACTGGCTAAAATTTCTGTCGGCGCCATAAAAGCTGTTTGGCAGCCGGCTTCTGCCGTTCTTAAAGCGGCAATGGCGGCAATAATGGTTTTTCCTGAACCAACATCTCCTTGCAAAAGGCGGTTCATCGGACGGGGTTTATTTAAGTCCTGAATTATTTCCCAAAGTGATTTTTTTTGGGAAGGCGTTAATTCAAAAGGCAATTGGCCGATTAATTTCTTTAATTCGGGAAGATTAATATCAATGGCCGGCGCTTTTTCTCGGGCTAATTTTAACCGTTGTTTTAAATTGCTTAACTGGAGCAAAAAAAGGTCTTCAAAAGCAAAACGCTTCTTGGCTAATAAGGCCTCGCTTAAATTGTGAGGGAAATGGATGTTTTTAAGGGCTTTGTTGATTTCCGGCAAACATTGTTTTTTTAAAATTTCCAAGGGCAGAACTTCCGGAATTTTTTGCGTTTCTTCCAAAAGCGGTTTTATCAAATAACGCAAGCCTTTGGAAGTTAAACCTTTGGTTTCGGAATAAATCGGGACAATTCTGGCCGTGTGTTTAGTTTCCCAATTTTCATATTTATTGACTAATTCATAAATCGGATTGGATAAATAAGGTTCATCTGAATCAACGACCTTTCCGGAAAAATTAGCTAAGCGGCCGACTTGAAGAATATTTTTAATATACGGCTGGTTAAACCAAACAGCTTTAATTGAACCAGAACTGTCTTTAATGAAAGCTTCCACAATATACAAGCGGCGATGCCAAGCTCGGCGACCGCTGATTTTTTTGATGATGCCTTGAACAGTAGCTTGCTGTTTTGGTATTAAGTCAGCTATTTTATAAATTTGAGAAAAATCTTCATAACGAGTGGGAAAATGCCACAAGAGGTCTTTAACCGTCTCTACTCCCAGTTTTTTTAATTTAGAGACAAATTTCGGGCCGATGCCGAGAATTGAAGAAAGGGGAGTTTTTAGAAAAATCATTGATGCTCAAAAATTTTTTTATTTCTTTCCAAAAATTTCCACATTTTGAAAATATCGCCGGGATTGCCGAAATCCAGCCAATAATCAGAGATTTGTTTTACTTTTACTCTTCTATTTTGAGCCAGAAGATGGATGGCATCGGTGAGCACATATTCTCCATTTAGAGAAGGAGTAATCTTATCAGCCGCTTCAAATATTTCCGGCGTGAATTTATGAAGGCCGGTATTAATAAAATTGGAGACAAAAGTTTTTGGCTTTTCCACCAGTTTTACCAGAAATTCACCATTAGTAATAACAGCACCGTATTTTTCCGGATGGGGATTTTCAATAACGCTAATATAGTGATAATTATCATCAACCCGAAGAAAATTAATGTCTTGAGGAGAATAAAGATTGTCGCCGAAAACCATCAGAAAATTTTCCTGGCCAACAATTTCCTTCACGCATTGGAGAGGAATGGCTGTGCCGTATTTTTCTTTGCCGGCAATGGCAAATTGGTCAACCAACAAAAGAGGGAATTCTTTTTTGTATCGCCGGCGGAATTCTTCCATTGCCCCTTTTTTATAGCCCACTACCAGAATCATTTCTTCAAGGCCGGCTTCCTTGAGGTTGGAGAGAAGATAATAAAGGAAGGGTCGCTCCCGGATATTAATTAAATGTTTCGGCTTGTTAGTAGCTAAATGGAGCATTCGGGTGCCGTAGCCAGCCGCGGCAATGACTACCTTTTTTATCATTTCCGCCATATTTTAACAAATTTCCGGTTTTTTTACCAGCCTTGTCTGTATAAGTCACGTATTCTGCGATCGCTATAAACGTGACTACTAAAGAAAAAGTCACGTATTCTGCGATCGCTAGAAACGTGACTAAAAAGGATTTATCACTTTACAAACTTAGGTAGCCAATATCTATCTGAATCTAGACAGCCTTGAGATTTTATTTTATTTTGTCCGCCCGGCAGGTCACGATTCTGCAACCTTCTGCTTAAGAGTCCGTCAGCTGACGGATCTACCAATTGAGCTTAGATATTTTTTTATAAAATCTCTACCACGACTACTTTTTAATTCTTTTTCTCGTTTTATTGCCTCATCCCTCATTGACAAATTTTCCGTATAGACAATTTCCCATTTCCCATCGCTTTTATTTTTGAAGGTATATGAAGTTCTTTTTGCGGGAAGTAAATTATTATGACGGGCTAATCTTTTTTAAGATTTGAAGTATAGCCGATATAAATACGCTTATTTTTGTTATTCTGAATTACATAAACTGTATACATTTTCGTCCCCCCATCAGGACTCGAACCTGAAACCTTCTCCTTAAGAGGGAGCAGCTCTACCAATTGAGCTATGAGGGGATAATAATTCCATTTCATTCTAAACCATTTCTTTCCACTGTTTAAGAGTCCGTCAGCTGACGGATCTATCAATTGAGCTACGGGCGGCTTATGTTTATATATAACCGATTCCACCCCGTTTGAAAAGCGGCCACTAACCAGAGGCGATGACGGAAAAGAAAATTTGCGAAATTGTTGATAACTTAAAATTTTAATGAAAAAAACAATACCGTTCTTTGAAGCTTTAGCGAAGGAGGATAACAATTTTCCTTTGATACTTTGATACAATCAAGATGGTGAGCTTGCCGAACCACAAGTTTTTCCCTGCCCCGTAGCGTCCTGAGCTTGTCGAAGGACTGCTACTGGGGTTTGGCGGCAGTTTAACCCCGAGCTCTTTCTTTCACTTCTTTAATCATCCAAATTTTTCCCGACCCTGGAATGGGTTTGACTAATTCGATGAGATAAA
>PEUU01000012.1 GCA_002781185.1 Candidatus Jorgensenbacteria bacterium CG03_land_8_20_14_0_80_38_39
AATTCAGCAAGTGCTCAACCCATCTTTAAAAGTTGCCGGCGCGCTTTTAACAATGTATGATAAACGGGAGAAACTTTCCCGGGAGGTGAAGAGAGAAGTGCGGCGGAAATTTCCTTACCATGTTTATGAAACGGAAATTCCCCGGTCCGTAGCTTTAGCCGAAGCTCCGAGTTTTCAAAAACCCATTGTTCTTTTTTCGCCTCAAAGCCCCGGCGCCTTGGCTTACGAAAAGCTGGCAAGGGAAGTTATCAATCAAACTTTAAATTTTACCCCGTTAGAAAGCCCCACCCCTTAGGGCGGGGATGAGTATAAATCTAATTCTTTTCTAAAGGGGTTTACTGATAAAAATTTAAATCAATAAAATGTTGGGAAGAGGATTGGGATCATTAATTCCCTCAAAAAATCAGTCAGAAAAACAAACTGACGGAGCGGCTAATTCTCAGAAAGAAAATGAGCCAACTTCAGTTTTTAAAACCAATGAATCATTTGCTGTTTTAGGAATTGAAAAAGAAGAAAGAAAAGAAATGGTTGTTGGGGAAGAGGAGGAGATTGGATTAAGGAAAGTTAGAGAAGAGTTTAAGATTCTCCCCAAAAAATTTCAGGAAGCGGTTTTTCACATTGAAGTGGAGAAAATCATTCGCAATCCCTGGCAACCTCGCTCCAATTTTAATGAAGAATCTCTAAAAGAATTGGCTCAATCTATTAGGGAATTTGGAATTATTCAGCCTCTCATTGTCTCCAAAGTTGTTAAAGAAACCGATACCGGGACAGAAGTTGAATATCAATTAATTTCAGGAGAAAGACGGCTGATGGCGGCTAAAATGGCTGGTTTGGAAAGAGTGCCGGTAATTATCAGGGAAATTAATGCTCAAAGAGAAAAACTGGAGGTGGCTCTTATTGAAAATCTTCAGCGAAGTGATTTGAATCCTTTGGAAGCGGCTAAGGCTTACGCTCGCCTTCAGGAAGAAGCCGGTTTAACCCAAAAAGAAATTGCCAATCGCATTGGCAAAAGCCGGGAAGCAGTTGCCAATACTTTGCGCTTGCTTAATTTGCCTTTGGAAATGCAGATGGTTTTAGCCCAAAACAAAATTAACGAGTCCCAAGCCCGGGCTCTTTTGGCTATTTCTAGTCCTGAGGAACAAAAGAAAATGTTTAATGAATTCCTTTCCCGGAAAGTCCCGAGCCGAGTTACCCAAAAAAGCAGTCCTCCTCAACCTATTGATCCGGAACAGCACTATTGGCAGGAAAAATTGGAGGAGAAATTAGGCGCGCCGGTAAAATTAGTTAAAAAGGGCCAAAAAGGCAAGATGGTTATTCATTTTTACTCCGAAGAAGAATGGCGAATGATTTTAGAAAAGTTGTTAGGAAAGGAGGAATCATAGTCAAGCAGAAAGCGCGATTATAATTTTTTAATTTGTGGGAGGCGCGAGTATGCTATTTTTTATTTTCCAGATTTTTTATAGTTGCCCTAGGTTTAAACCTAGGGCAACTATTTTAAGAATTAGCCACGAGATGATAGCCCTTGGTATGATGGTTCTGCGGGGAAATGAGTCCGCGAGATGATGGTCCGCGAGATGATAAGTCTGTGGGATGATAGTCGCAATTTAGCGGTTGAAATTATAATTAATTTCTTTAACACCCCGCCGGCGATGGCACTAACAATTTAGCGGTTGAATTTATAGCTGATTTCCTTGACCCCGGCTACTTTTTTCAATTTGACCATCAGCTTTTCCAGTTTCGTTTGCTTTAAATAGGGGCATTTAATGTTAATAATCGGCATTGTCAGTTTTGGGCTGACCGGAGAGCTGGTTAAAGAAATTATATTAATTTTTGATTGAGAAAAAACTTCGGTGATATCTTTTAAAAGACCCAATCTATTGTGGCTGATTATTTTTAATTCTAAATTTTGAGGTTCAATTTTTTTCTGAAGTTCTTTATTTTTAAAACGGATGGTTTTTTTAATGTGGTCGCGAGCGACAGAGGTTTTAATAAATTCCAGCCATGATTTAGAAGGTTTTTTCCCTTTTTGAGTTAAAATTTCCACAATATCGCCGGATTGGAGTTCGTAATCAAGAGGAACGATTTTACCGTTAACCTTGGCGCCAGTGCATTGGTCTCCGATTTCACTGTGAATATGATAAGCAAAATCAACCGGCGTCGCTCCGGCGGGCAAATCAACAACCTCATTATGAGGAGTAATGACGAAAATTCGGTCTTTAAAGAAATCAATTTTAAGAGAATTTAAAAATTCTTCAGGGTCAGTAAATTTTTGCTGCCAATTTTGAAGCTGTTTAACCCAGGCTAAATCTTTACGGCTGGCAAAGACCGGCATTTTCTTTTTATAATCTTTTGTGTCTTTACTTTGTTCATAAGCCCAGTGGGCGGCAATGCCCAGTTCATCTTCTTCGTGCATTTTTTGAGTCCGAATTTGAATTTCGATGATTTTATGGTTAATACAGAAAACCGTGGTGTGGAGACTCTGATAGCCATTGGGTTTTGGCCGGGCAATGTAATCCTTAATTCGGCCGGGCAAAGGCGGCCAAAATTGGTGAATTATTCCCAAAGCCGCGTAGCAATCTTCAGGGGTTTTGACAATTATTCTTAAAGCTACCAAGTCATAAATTTTTTCCAGATCCATATTATAGCGAAGCAGTTTTTTATAAAGACTGAAATAACGTTTGGCTCGGGAGTCAATGGCTAATGGTTTGATGTTGTGCTCGGCTAAAATTTTTTCTAACAAGGGTTTTATTTTTTGGGCATAGGCCTCCCGCTCGGTGTATTTTTCTTTGACCATTTTCAAAAGCCATTGATATTCAGCGGGGTGGAGATAAGGGAAAGATAAGTCTTCCAATTCGCCGCTCAATTTTTGCATCCCCAAACGATAAGCCAAGGGAGCGTAAATATCCGCTGTTTCCAGGGCAATTCCTTTTTGTTTGTCCGGAGGTAAATAATTTAAGGTTTTTAAATTATGAAGCCGGTCAGCTAATTTAATAATGACCACTCTTAAATCTTTACTGAAAGCCAGGATTAATTTTCTCCAATTTTCCATCTGAGCGGTTGTCGACGGGTATTGAAATGTTTTAAGCTTGGTTAAGCCGGAAACTAAAAAGGCAATTTCTTCTCCGAATTCCTTTTTAATTCCTTCCAGAGAATAAGAAGTGTCTTCAACAACATCGTGAAGAAGAGCGGCGGCGATTGAAGGTTCGTCAAGATGCCACTGATAAATAGTTTGAGCAACGGCCAAAACGTGATTAATATAAGGTTCCCCGGTTTGTCGTTTTTGGCCGCTATGGGCTTTTTCGGCGAATTGATAAGCCCTTCCGACTAAACTTTCGGCTGGATATGTTTCTAACCAAGTGGACATAGCTTGATTTTATTTTAAAACTTTTTTAATTTTTTAAAATAGCCCCGGGATTTGTCCGGGTTTGAATACCTAGGAGACACTTTCTCGGAATTTAATTTAAATAGCCTCGTCTTCACTTTTCGCACATATGTAGTAAAAGTGAAGACGGCTTAAATTGTTTTAAATTAAAATATTTTAGGAACCAAGGGGCTTGACATAAATTATTCTTCGCTTACAATAAAACTAAAATTAGCAATTAAAGGTCGGAAGTGCTAATAAGATACGAAAATATATGAAATTACGAAATAAATTTTTCGTACATTCGTACAGTTTCGTACTTTCGTAAGATAAATTGCATGAATTTTAAACCTTTATCAAATCATATTTTTATTGAGCCGCTAGGGGAAGAGCAAGTGACTAAAGCGGGGATTGTTCTTCCTGACACTGCGGAAAAAGAAAAACCGGTCAAGGGCAAAATTATTGCTATTGGACCCGGGAAGCTTAACGAAAAAAACGAAAGAATCCCAATGTCAGTAAAGGTCGGCGATATCGTTCTCTTTAAAAAATACGGTCCTGACGAAATTGAATTAAGTGGAAAGAAATACCTTGTTGGTGAGGAGGACGATATATTAGCGATTCTCGAATAATTCTCGAATAGACTCGAATTAATCTCGAATATTCGAGAGACATTCGATTTAATTCGACAGACATTCGAGAAATACTTTTATGGCTAAACAAATTTTATTTGACGAAAAAGCCCGAGCGGCTTTAAAACACGGCATTGATAAATTAGCCAATGCCATAAAAATTACTTTGGGTCCCCGAGGACGGGCCGTGGTTTTAGACAAAGGTTATGGTTCGCCGGTCATTACTCTTGACGGCGTAACCATTGCCAAAGAAATTGAACTGCCCAATAAGATTGAAAATATCGGTGCCGAAATAGTTAAACAAGTGGCTTCTAAAACCAATGATGTGGCTGGCGACGGCACAACCACGGCCACTCTTTTAACCCAAGTTTTTGTCAATGAAGGCTTAAAAAATATTACTTCTGGTCTTGACCCCATAAGGCTTAAAAAAGGAATGACCGAAGCCGCGGATATTGTCTTAAAGTATCTTAAAGAAAACTCTAAAAAAATCACGGGCCGGGAAGAAAAAGCCCAGGTGGCGACAATTTCAGCCCGCGATGAAAGTATTGGCAATTTAATTGCCGAAGTTATTGAAGAAGTCGGCAGCGAAGGAGTTGTCACTGTTGAAGAATCTCAAACCTTGGGGCTTTCCAAGGAAATAGTCAAAGGAATGCAATTTGACCGCGGCTACATTTCGCCTTATATGATTACCAATCCCGAAAGAATGGAAGCGATTCTTAACGACCCCAATATTTTGGTAACCGACAAAAAGATTTCCGCCATTAACGACCTTTTGCCGCTTTTGGAAAAATTAATTCAAACCGGCAAAAAAGAATTAGTGATTGTTGCCGACGATGTTGAAGGAGAAGCCTTGGCTACTTTGGTGGTTAACAAAATTCGGGGCGTTCTTGATGTTTTGGCGGTTAAAGCTCCGGGTTTTGGCGACCGAAGGAAGGAAATGCTTCAAGACATTGCCGTTGTTACCGGAGCCGAATTTATTTCCGAAGAGCTCGGCCGAAAACTGGAAAATGTTGACCCGCATTCCTTGGGGCAGGCTCACCGGGTAGTGGCTAATAAGGATTACACGACTATTGTCGGCGGCAAGGGAGACAAAAAAGAAATTGAAAAAAGAGTTTCTCAAATTAGACTTCAGCTTCAGAAAACCGAATCGGATTTTGATAAAGAAAAGCTTCAGGAAAGGTTAGGAAAACTTTCCGGGGGAGTGGCGGTCATTAAAGTAGGGGCAGCCACAGAAGTTGAACAGAAAGAAAAACAGCACCGCATTGAAGACGCGGTTTCTGCTACCAAAGCCGCTATTGAAGAAGGAATTGTACCAGGCGGCGGTGTGGCTTTGGTGAGAGCGGCGGAGGGTGTTGAAGAATATATTGAAAAATTAGACAAGGACCAATTAGCCGTTATTGTCGGCGCCAAAGTTGTTCTTGAAGGTCTTTACGCGCCTTTAAAACAAATCGCTGAAAATGCCGGATATAGCGGCGAGGTGGTTTTGGATAAAGTAATGAGCGGAGAAAATGATTTTGGATTTAATGCGGCTACTGGGAAATATGAGAATTTGATAAAAGCCGGAATTATTGACCCAACCAAGGTTACCCGGACCGCTCTCCAAAACGCTGTTTCTGCTGCTTCTATGCTGGTGATTACCGAAGCCGTTGTTTCCGAATTGCCGGAAAAGAAACAAAAAGAATCAATGCCGCCAATGTCTGAAGATTACTAAAATTTCAGGGGGCATTCATTTATTTTAATGTTGAGCTGGAAATGGTTCTCTGCCAAGCCGGATAAAAATCACTCTCTGGACAAGGGGGCGATTTTTATTTATGCTCAAACCAGCTTACTCCATAATAACAACTGCTTTGTTTAGAGAAATTAAGTCAGACCTATTGCTGTTGTATTACGGGGCTTAATTGAAAACAAAAAAAGGAGAGTTTATCATGGGTAATTTAGATGTTCTGAAGAAGAGATTTAATCCTCGGCGTTTTTACCGTGACGAGACAACCGGGACCGAAATTGAAGTTGATGGTGCTTTTGTGAGAATAGACCCGTCACTGGAATCTCAAAGAGGCAAAGAAGTAATTGAAATACCTCTTGAGGATTTACTTCAAGACCCGGCCGTAATTAGAAGCGCCAGAGTTTCCACTGGTCGCGATACGAAAGACATTAATGAAAAAGCCGGCCGCTTAATTGAAAAACTTTACAGCGGTCATCACGAAACGCCATTTGAAGGGGGAGTCACTCTCCGATTAAAAGTGATAACCCCGATTTGTTACGCTGAACCGTTTTTCCAACTGCCTTTGTCTCATAATGAGCGCTCTTTAAGATACAGCGCTTATAATTTTGAAACCGAACATTTTTTTATTCCGCCAGTCTATCGCGCTAAGCAGTGGATAGTTCCGGTTTACGAAGAAGGCGAGAGAGAAAGCCAAAAACTTTATCAGTTTTTCCTTTCTCAAGGCGTAAGCCGGGAGCAAGCCCGCTTTGCTTTACTTTTTCGGTTTTTCACTGAATTTTACTGGACAGTTTCGTTAAGGCATTTACTTGAGATTCTTTCTTGGGAACCTAATGTTCTTACGCCGGCGGCATTTTGGTCAATCCGCGATAATCTTATTGCTCAAATTATAAAAGATTGGACGCCGTGGACAGCGGATGTTGTTTTTGAGAAACCTCGGCTGACGCCAACAAACTTTGGTTTATCTCATAGCAGCGAGATAATTGAAGCGATGCTTGAGACGCTAAAAAAGCAGGCTCAAAAGGAAGATGTCGTTAGTATTGGGAGCATTTGGTTTTTGCCGGTTTGCGGCAACGATGAGATTCTCAAGTTAGGGGTTTTGACCAATCCTAATCCTCGTCGTGGCTTTGGCCATGCTTCAATGACTTTTTTACTCAACATACCTATTTTTGTTTATCGGCAATGGGTGCGTCATCGCTACGGCGCGTGGTCGGCTCTACCAACTAACTTTGATGAAGTCGTCCATCACCGAGATTTTTATTTACCGCTTAGCTGGCGAAGGCAATTAGGTGGGGCGATGGATTATAATTATGAAGAAGTGGAGCCGGAATTAAGCAGTAAGCTGCGATTGATGTTCTTCAATTTTGTTGAAGGTTGTTGCCGACGTTACCGCCGGCTTCGTCAATTCGGCGTGCCTCCTCAAGACGCGGCTTTGAACTTACCTTATGTCTTTCGGGTAAAACGGTTATGGACCGCGAATGTAGAAAGTTTAATGAACTTTTTTTCTTTGAGATGCGACAAACAGGCTCAGTGGGAAATTCGTCAGTTTGCTCATGCTATCTATCCGCGGTTCAGAAAATCTTTTCCTTGGGTGAATGAGATATTTTTGAGATATTTAAATTTCGGTAAAAGCAGTATTTTTCGCTGATGTTGAGGCCCTTGTTTTGGCAAGGGCTTTTTTATTTTTGAAAACCAGGTATAATTTAGAAAACCCTATTAAATAGTCCGCTTGACGGAATTTAACAGGGTAAAGGTCGCAATAATTTAAAAATATGAATCCCTTAACAATTATTCTTATAATTTTAGGCATAATCATTTTATGGCTGGTTTTTATTTTCAACGGTCTAATAGTCAGGAAAAACAGAGTTGAAGAAGCTTGGTCAGACATAGAAGTTCAATTGAAACGCCGCTATGATTTAATCCCCAATATAGTGGAAACCGTTAAAGGTTATGCGGTTCATGAAAAGGGCGTTTTGGAAGAAGTCACTCAAGCTCGAGTGACGGCAATGAATACCAAAGAACCGCAAGCCAAGCTTCAAGCCGAAAATCAGATTTCTCAGACTTTAAAAACTCTCTTCGCCGTGGCAGAAAATTATCCGCAGTTAAAAGCTAATGAAAATTTTCTTCAGCTGCAAAATGAGTTGGTTGATACCGAGGATAAAATTCAAGCCGCCCGCCGTTTTTATAATGCCAATGTCCGTGATTACAATATTGCTATTCAAGTTTTCCCGGCAAATCTTATTTCCGGCGCTTTTAATTTTAAACTTCGGGAACTCTTTGATGTTGATAAACCGGAAGAGAAAGAAGTGGTAAAAGTAAAATTTTAATTTTCAATCATTAGTTGTCAGTATTCATTGAACTTTCAACGAGTTGGTTTTAAACCATAATATGTCTTTAGTTTATACGCAAGTTTCAAAAAATAATCGCAAAACCTGGCTCTTTATGATTCTTGTTTTTGCCATTTTAATCGGCTTGGGTTGGTTTTTAAGCTGGGTTTATAATTCGCCGGCAATTTTAATCTTGGCGGTTATTTTTAGTATCGTGATGAATGTTGCCAGTTATTGGTATTCCGATAAAATTGTTCTCGCTTTGGCCAGAGCTAAGCCGATTGAGAAAAAAGATAACCCCGAGCTTTACCGGATTATTGAGAATTTGACCATTGCCGCTGGCTTGCCGATGCCCAAAGTTTATATCACTCCTGATATGGCGCCGAATGCTTTTGCCACAGGCCGCGACAAAGAGCACGCCGCGGTGGCTGTCACCCAAGGGCTTTTGGCGATTATGAATAAAGATGAACTTGAAGGAGTCTTGGCTCACGAACTTTCTCACATCGGCAATAAAGATATGCTTGTTTCAACGGTGGTGGTTGTCGCTGTCGGCGTCATCTCACTTTTGGCTGACTTTTTCCTTCGTTTGAGTTTTTGGGGCGGGGGACGCCGGAGTAATGACCGCAATTCGGGCGCTCAACTTACCTTTATAATTGGCATTGCTGGCGCTATTTTAGCGCCTATTGCCGCAACCTTGATTCAGTTTGCCATCTCTCGCCGGCGCGAGTCTTTAGCCGATGCTTCAGCCAGCCTTTTAACGCGTTATCCAGAAGGTTTGGCCCGAGCTTTAGAAAAAATAGTAAGCAATCCTTATCCAATGAACCATCCTTCATCAGCCACTGCTCATCTTTATTTTGCCAATCCTTTTAAAGCCGACCGAC
>PEUU01000022.1 GCA_002781185.1 Candidatus Jorgensenbacteria bacterium CG03_land_8_20_14_0_80_38_39
CCACGAAGAAGATTCTTTGCCTCATTTTCATCACCACGAAGAAGATTCTTTGCCTCATTTTCATCACCATGGCTAAATTTTAATTATGAACTTTTTGGAAATTTTCCAATATTCATTTTTCACTCGCGCCTTAATTAGCGGAATTTTTCTGGCCGCTCTTTTGGCAATTTTGGGAATTTTTGTTGTCATCAGAAGAATGTCTTTTTTCAGCGACGGCGTTGCTCACGCTTCTTTAGCCGGTATTGCCCTCGCCGTGATTTTTTCTCTTAATCCGCTTTTAATTGCCATTATTTCCGCCGTAATTTTCAGCCTTTTTATTTATTTTTTGGAAAAGAAAACCAATCTTTCCTCCGACGCTTTAATCGGTTTAATTTTTACTACCGGCATGGCTTTGGGTGTGGTTTTAATCAGTTTAAAAGCCGGTTATCAGCCGGACTTAATGAGTTTTCTCTTCGGCAATATCCTTGCCATCACTCAATTGGATTCTCAAATAATGATTATTGTTTCTCTTCTTTTGCTTACCCTTTTAATTTTTATTAAAAATGATTTGCTTTTGGCTTCTCTTGACCGGGTCGGCGCTTATTTAAAAGAAATCAAAATCAGCAGACTGGAAATCGCTTTTTATGTAGTTTTGGCCGTGGCCATAATTTTAGGAATTAAAATGCTGGGCATTATTTTGGTCAGCGCTCTCCTTTTAATTCCGCCTTCTTCTGCTAAACTGCTTTCCCGGTCTTTTAAGGGTTTTTTTTGGAAAAGTCTTTTAATTTCGGAATTAACCATAATTTTCGGTTTATTCTTTTCTTTTTATTTTAATTGGCCAACAGGCGCGACCATAGTTTTGACCGGCGCCGTCATTTTCTTTTTAATTTTGCTGCTGAATAAAATTGGCTTTTCTTCCAAATTCAAATAAAAATTATGGCTAAAATTATTTCTTCCAAAAATATTAAACCAATAATGGTTGACCTTAAATACCCTTCCCGAGCTTACCAGTATCCGCGGCCGCTTATAAATCTTAAAAGAGCCGGCGCTGAACCTCCTCGCAATTTGACTCGGCGTCCAAAAAAATATTGGCGAACAGTTATTTCTCTTTTAATTATTTTTTTGTTGGTTCTGGGATTTATAGGTT
Organism: Candidatus Jorgensenbacteria bacterium CG03_land_8_20_14_0_80_38_39; assembly: GCA_002781185.1. Lineage (GTDB taxonomy): Bacteria > Patescibacteriota > Minisyncoccia > UBA6257 > GWB1-50-10. Next base: position 1,127 of record PEUU01000022.1, read on the forward strand.
TTTCTAATTTTCAAAAAATTAAATCTGAATTTTTAAACGCCAGCCGGCTCATTTCCGGAAATTTTTCTTTTTCTTTTGAGGCCCTAAGAGGATTCCGTCCCCAAGAAGCCGCCCAAAATTTAGAAAAAAATCAACAAACATTTAACAACCTTCAAGACCTTTTGAACAAATATCATGTAGAAGAAATAACCAATTTGGCCGGCGGAGCCGTTCCGGCATTAAAACAGTTCGCCAATTTTCTTTCCGCGGTCTCGGCTTTAAATATTAAATTTTTAGAAATGACCCAAATTATCAACGACCTCCAGTTAAACGGCCTTAATTATTTTCAAAATAACGGCAGCCTTTTGATTCAAAATATAAAAACCTTAAAAGAATTGACCGAATCTTTGATTCAAGAGGAGGAAAAAGCCAAAAATGCCGCCGCTAGCCTTAAAGACATTTCATCCTCTTTTTCCCAAATCAATCAAGAAATTTCCAGCCAATATTTTAACTATTTGCCCGATTTTTATAGTCTTAATGAATTTTTGGCCGGTCTTTTAAAAATTCTTGATTCTCCTCAGGAGCACCATTTGCTGGTTTTGCTTCAAAATCCGGCTCAGATTAGACCAGCCGGCGGTTTTCTTCACAGCTTTGCCGATATGAGCCTTTCTTCTGGCCAAATAGCCAACATTAACATTGAAGATGTTTTCAATGCCGAAGAAAAATTTCAGCAAAAAATTATTCCTCCTCAACCTCTCCAATTTATTACTAAAAATTGGGGGCTGGCTCAGGCTAATTGGTTTTTTGATTTTCCTCTTTCGGCAAAAAAAACAATTTCCTTTTTAGAAGATTCCCGGATTTATTCTCAAAAAAATATTAATTTTGAAACAGTTTTGGCTTTAAATCTTGAGGTTTTGAAAAGTCTTTTGGAAATAACCGGTCCGATTAATATTTCGGAATTAAAAACGGAAGTTAATAATCAAAACTTTTTGACAGTAATCCAAAAAGAGGAAAGTGTCCAAGAATCAAAAGGAATATTAAAAAGGTTGATTCCTTTGATTTTAGAAAACCTTCAGAATTTAAATCAAAATCAAAAACAAACTCTGAGCGAAAGAATTATCAAACATATCAATCAAAAAGACATTATGTTTTTTGCTCAAGACCCGGATTTGGAGCAATTTTTCCTTAAATCTAACATTGCCGGTTCAATTTACGAGTTGTCGGGTAATTTCTTCGGCAGTTATTTGGCCGTGGTCAATGCTAATATCAACGGCGGTCAAAGCGACGCTTTTGTCAAACAAAAAATCAATCTTAAGGTTAATTTAGACACCGACGGTTCGGCTCTTAATAATTTGAGCATTGAAAGGGAAAACGAAAGCGCTTCCGAAGCCAATCAAAATTTCATTAAAATTTTTACCAATCCCGATTCTCAATTCCTTTCTTTAAAAGGAAATAATATAAAAAAGGGCGGCTATCCTTTTGATTATTTTGGGGCTGATTATAAAGTTGATTCCGACCTTGAAGCTATTGAATCAACGGAAGTTTTTGATTCGGATTACAACTTTTGGAGTTTTAAAGAAGCGGGCAAGAAAATTCTCGCCGCTTGGTTTAATGTTCCGGTTGGTCAAACAAAAACTCTCAGTTTAAGTTACCAAATTCCTCCAATGGAAGATTATAAAATTGTTGCCAAACCGGTTTATCATTTTATTTTTGAAAAACAGTCCGGAGTTAACAGCGGCCTGAACATTGTTTTTAGGGCGCCTTTTGGTTATCTCTGGGAAGAAAATAACAATTCGGTTTTTGTTTATCAAAATAATAATCCTGGCAGCAGAATTATTTTAGACTTAGCCCTTGTTAAACGGCCCTAATTTATGTCTCACATCCGTAATTTTTGCATCATTGCTCACATTGACCACGGCAAATCAACTTTGGCTGACCGGTTTTTAGAAATAACCAAAACCGTTGAGCCGCGCCGGATGAAAAATCAGTATTTAGACCAATTGGAATTGGAAAGGGAAAGGGGAGTAACGATAAAAATGGCGCCTGTTCGTATGGTTTATAAAGCGCAGACAGATATGGACAAGACGCGGACAGACGCGGACAATAAAATGGAAGCGCAGATAGATACAGACAAGACGCTATTATACGAGAATCTTACTTATAAAATTCGTGGAGCTGTTTTTTCAGTGCGAAAGCAACTTGGATTAGGACACAAAGAAATTATTTATCAGAAAGCATTAAGAATAGAGTTTAAAAAGATTGGACTCAATTTTGAACAAGAAAAAAACATAGATGTTTTCTATGATAAACAAAAAGTTGGCGTGTATAGACCCGACTTTATTATCGAAAACAAGATTTTAATTGAGTTAAAAACACTTTCGTTTATCGGACCGCAAGAAGAGAAACAAATTTGGAATTATCTTAGAGGCACAAACTATGAATTAGCGTTATTGGTAAATTTTGGTCCAAGAAAAGCAGACATATATAGGATTATAAATCAATCTCGTGAAAACAGTCCGCAACTGTCTGCGTCAAGTCCGCAACTGTCTGCGTCAAGTCCGCAACTGTCTGCGTCAAGTCCGCAACTGTCTGCGTATATTTTGAACCTGATTGATACTCCCGGCCACAGCGATTTTTCTTATGAAGTTTCCCGGGCTCTGGCCGCTGTGGAGGGAGCGATTATCCTGGTTGATGCGACTCAAGGAATTCAAGCTCAAACATTAGCTAATTTCAGAATGGCCCGAGCCGCCGGCTTAAAAATTATAGGAGCGGTCAATAAAATTGACCTCTTCAGAACGCCGATAAACGCGAACATAGACGCAGATAAACGCGGATTAAAAACGGTTGTAGGAGAGTTGGCGGATTTAATCGGTTGTCAGCCGTCGGAAATCTATAAAGTTTCCGCAAAAACAGGGGAGGGAGTAGAAGAACTGCTAAAAGCCGTAATTGAAAAAATACCTCCGCCCGCTCCTAGTCAGCAAGAATCGGCATTGGGCCGAGCTTTGATTTTTGATTCTTTTTATGACAACCATAGAGGCATTATTGTTTCGGTGAGAGTTTTTGACGGCGAAATAAAAAAAGAAGACGAAATTTATTTAAAAGCGACAAAAGTTTTTTCTAAAATCAAAGAGTTGGGTCATTTTTCACCCCAATTAAAAGCTGACGAAGTTTTAAAAACCGGCGCCATTGGTTATGTTGTTGCCGGCATTAAGGACCCGGAAGAGATTAAAATCGGTGACACCCTTTTTGCTTTTAAAAATCAAGAGAAGAATTTAATTTTTTCCCAGCCTGGCCTCGCGGGTTATAGCCAGCCCCGGCCCGTTGTTTTTGCTTCTTTTTATCCGGAAAACAGCGATGATTATGATTTATTAAAAAAAGCTTTTCAGAAATTAAAGCTTAATGATTCTGCCTTAACATTTGAATTGGAACAAAATGAACTTTTAGGTCGGGGATTGAGAATTGGATTTTTAGGACGATTTCATTTTGAAATCACTGCCGAACGTCTCCAAAAGGAATATTTTGTAAAAATCATCAGCAGTTTTCCTTCGGTGGCTTATCGGGTAAAGACCTTAAACGGTTGGCGAATTATCAGCAAGGCCGAGGATTTGCCTCAAAACTTTTTAGAAATTCAGGAACCGATGGTTGATTTGGAAATTATTGCTCCCAGCATTTATTTAAATAATATTTTTCCCTTGGAAAGGGCTTACCGCTTAACTGACATTAAAATTATCAGCCAAAAAGAACAAATTATTATTCGCGCTAAAATGCCTTTAAGGGAATTAATAAGTGATTTTAATGACAAGTTAAAATCAGTCACTGAAGGTTTCGGTTCTTTTAATTACATTTTGACCGATTGTCTTAAGGCGGATATCGTGAGGGTTGATTTTTTAATTTCCAAAAAATTAATTCCTGGTTTAAGTCGTTTTTTTATTAAGGTTGAAGCCGCAAAAGAAGCCGGAAAAATAACCAAGCTATTAAAAAAACTTTTGCCGCGGCAGCAATATTCTCAATCCATTCAAGCGGTTATTAACAATAAAGTTGTCAGCCGCGAGGACATTCCGGCTTTAAAAAAGGACGTTGCCGGTTATCTTTACGGCGGAGATAGAAGCCGAAAAATGAAACTTTGGCAAAAGCAAAAAAGAGGCAAAGAAAAGCTGAAAGAAAAAGCCGCCGCCAAAATTCCAGCCGAAGTTTTTAAAGAACTTTTAAGAAGATAAGATTGATAATTTAATAAATTTCAATCATAATAATTTTATGAAATTTCTGGCAATCTTGGTGATAATTTTGATGGCCGCTCTTTTAGGAGGGGGGGGCTACAGTTTAATCAAAAAAAATCAGCAGTTAAAAAGCCAAGTTGACGAACTAACTTTAAACTTTAAAAAACTTCAAAACGAAAATTCCTCTTTGGAAGGTCAAATAGAATATTTTAAAAATCCCCAAAATCTTTTAAAACAACTGAAGCAGCAATTTAATTACAAAGAGTCTGGCGAGGGATTGATTATTTTAGTGCCCCATTCAGCAACTTCCAGTCCCTAAGCAGTTAGTATAGTGACAGTACATTACCTTCTTCCCGATTTGTCTAAAAATTCAAGCTCGCATAGAATCTTTAGGTACAAATCGCAATCCCAGATAAATTTTGCGGGCATCGTATAGTGGTAGTACGTGACCTTCCCAAGGTTAAAGCGTGGGTTCGATTCCCATTGCCCGCTCAAAACGGACCGCGAAATTTACATCGGGACCAAGGTGAAGGCGCCGGTTCGATTCCGGTATTCCGCTTAAAACCAAGCAAAATTGTTGCGGGACCAAGGTTGAAGTGTAGGTTCGATTCCCATTGCCCGTAAGCCCATCCGCAAAATTTACAGCGGGACCAAGGTAAGGGTGGGTTCCCGCCCAACTTATGTTGGGCGAGGCTCGCCCCTAAAAGGGGCGGCGATTCCGGTATTCCGCTCCACAATTTGACTTTTGGAGAATCGACCGTTTTTTGTAGGCGGTATGTGGCATGAAGCTCTTGTCCACCAGCGAGTTGGTCAAAAATCAGTCGCGGCCGTATCAGTTATTTTACTTCTTTTTCAATTTCCTCAATTTCTTTCCTCACAAATTTCTCCGCATCGTCTAAATCTTTTTTCAATTGCTTGATAATTTTTTCTTCTTCCTCAGTCAGCTCACGCTTGGTGCGAGTCTTCTCAAGCATTTTAATTTGTTCTCGTATATCATCTTTCAATAAATCAAAGGCTTTATGAATAACCAGTTCCGCTTCAGTCACTTCTTTCCGAAGACGCTTCCTTAAAAGCGAGAATTTATGCCATCCATGCCAGATAATAAAGATAAGCACAGCAATAAGCGCAACAAGCGGAACAGCTATGGCCAGAAAATTAATCGCCCAAGTTCCGATACGAAAAATTGCCGGCCTTGCTATCGCAATAGTTAATTTCTCGCTGGGTAAACTTCTCGTTCCTCGCACATCAACTACTTCTGCCCATAAATTATAAACGCCGTCGCGCAACTGACCATCGGTCATAAAAACAAAATTTCCATTTTGATCGCTGTTAACAGAAAAACTTTTTGGCTCGTCTTTTTCTCTCTGCAACCAAATAATTACTTGAGAATTGAGATATTTGGTTTTTCCTTCTACTTTCAGTGCTTCGCCGCTTGCTAATTCTCTTGGATAAATAGTAAAAATTGGACTCTCTAAGGGCTCAATGATAAAGTCCTCAATAGCAACAGTATAATTTCCTGCTTTATCAAAAGCTTGAACTAAAATACTTCTTTTGCCCGGCGCCTGAAGCGGCAGAGTATAGGGAATATTTTTGACAATTTCAGGAGCGATAGCAAAAAAAACTCCTTCGCCGATTTTAACTTTGTAATAATCAATTCCGGAAAGAGAATCAGTGGTGTCAAATAGCACGGTTGGTCGGGGATTGTCAGTCTCTTTACTGTCAACAAATTTTATTTCAAAAGGTTCTGGCGTCTGGGTGTCAATCTGGAATCTGAAATGAGCAATTGCTCCCCAGCCTTTATCATTCTTAAATTGCGTATGGAAATAATAAATTCCATCTTTTAAGTCAGTAATTTCTTTTTCCGAAATTGCCGGTTCATAAACCACTCTTGGCTGGCTATTGGGATATTTGTCGTACAAAAGCCGAACAGCCACAGCATCAGACGGCACCTGCCACATAAATTTTGCTGTATTTTTTGAATACCATTTGTTTGGGTCAGGATGAGTAGGGGAAGAAATTTGCGGAGCCGCTGGCGTATCCAGCGTAATGGATGGCGTAGTGGCTTCAGGAACAGATGGGCCAGCATAGCCCAAATTAAATTGCGCATTTCCCAAACTAGCTAAAATGTTTGTTCCTTTGCCGTCATTGGCGAGTACCGAGCCAGAAGAAAAGTTTAATATGGCAAGGCCTGCCGCTTTTATTCTGAAATTTATGGTAATGGTTTTCCCGGCAGCGCCCGTGAATCCCGGATTAAGAACAATTCCTTCAAAATTGACCGTGCCGGCTGAATTG
>PEUU01000015.1 GCA_002781185.1 Candidatus Jorgensenbacteria bacterium CG03_land_8_20_14_0_80_38_39
CGCCTTCAGGAGAACAAGAATTATCGCCGCTACCAGAAACACTTGCGCAAAAGTTATTCACACAGGCAAGATGCGTAACGCCCTGGCCACTGACACTAACATCTAATCTGCTACGAAAGGGATGGTTAACAGCAACAGTGCAAGGACTAAAAGCTGTTTGAGGGCCGCAATGAGCCGTTATACCTAAATCATAAGTGTTAGAATTGCTGGCTGAATAATTTGAATGGATAATTACTGAGGAATACAGAGACGGGGTTGTACAGCGCTCAATAGTTACTGATGAACATCCCAAATCTCTATCGCCGGCCCTGCTTCCTGTCCAAGAGTAAGAAAGCGTACAGTCGGAGGTGTCATAATCTTTGATGGTAGCATTAAAAGTAACTGGGTTGCCTTCATTAACGGGATTTGAACTAGCACTGCAACTCACATATGGCTGTGGCTGGGAGGTCCCCAATGTAGAATAAGCCAAATTGAACCACAAAATTCCAGTGGCTATTGCCGCTCCGCTCATTAAAATTATTAAACTTATTAATATCTTGCTCCGATTCATTTTTATTTATTATAACTTATTTCTTTAATTCAATCCAAGAAAGAGTGATTAAACTTTTGTCTTGGGAAAGGGAACCGACAAAATGAAAATTTTTTTCCGGAGATTTAGCTTCCAAAAGAAAATTATCTTTATAAAGCCGGTCAATGGCGAGGGTGGCATTTTTTGATAAATAATCGCGGTAAAGAGAATAAGCTTCGGAAAGAGTTTGAGCGGGAGAAGAATAAGTAAAAATGTATTGACTGGTGCCGTCGGAAAGCTCTCTTTTGGTGTTTTGAAGAGTTTGGAAAGGTTTGGCGCTAAAATCCGGAGGCAGAATTTGAGCCAAGAAGGGGTCTAAATTATTGCCCAAGTTTTTGGAAGAAGAAATAGTGATTTGGGAAATTCCCGAGGAGGGTTGATTAACGGATTTTTGAGATGCTCGGAAATAAAAACTGAGACCAATAATTAAGGCAAAAAATACAACCGCCAGAATCAGAAAAAAAATTTTAGATTTGAAGAACATTTATTTAATGATAAAAACTTTTTTAAAATTTTTCAAGGGGGAAAAAGACTTTTTATTATTATAGCATATTTGGTTTCAAAAAATCACCCAAAACCTCCGACTAATTTTTCCAAAAAGAATAAAAGCATCTTTTTATTCTTTTTATTATAGCATATTGAAGCGCAAAAAGTCATAGCAATGTTCTTTTAATTCTTTCTTACGAGGCTTAGCCTCATAAGATTAGGTTGACAATCTTTTGAAAAACATAATAATGAAATTAATCCGCTAAAAGCGGATTTAAAATTTAAATATATGGACTTAAAAAATTTAATTTCGGTGATTGACCAAATTGCCGCGGAAAAAAATATTGAACCCCAGCAAGTTTTGGAAGCCATTGAATCAGCCATTGCCGCGGCTTACAAAAAAGAATACCGGAAAAGAACCGAGTTTATTAAAGCTGGTCTAGACCCCAAAACCGGTGAGTTGAAATTTTGGCTAGTGAAATTGGTTGTTGACCCGACAAAAGTAAAAATTGCCGGCGAAGAAACCGAAGAAAAAAGCGCCGATGTTGAAGACGAAGAATTGATTCATTACAATCCCGACCGCCACATTTTTTTGGAAGAAGCAAAAAAAATCAAACCCGACGCGGAAATTAACGAAGAATTAGAATTCCCTCTGGAGGTTCACGAAAATTTTGGCCGCATTGCCGCTCAAACCGCCAAACAAGTCATTCTCCAGCACTTGCGCGAATCTGAACGCCAAGCAATTGAAAAAGAATTTGCCGACAAAGAGGGTCAAATTATCAGCGGCGTGGTCCAAAGATTTGAATACGGCAATATTTATGTTGATTTGGGACGGGCCATCGGCATTATGTTTCAAAACGAAAGCATCCCCGGCGAATTTTACCGGCCGGGTCAAAGATTAAGATTTTATGTTTTAGCCGTTCAGAGCGACACTCGCCGACCGGGAATTATTCTTTCCCGTTCTCATCCAAAATTTATTGCCAAACTTTTTGAAATGGAAGTTCCGGAAATAGCCGACGGAATTGTAGAAATAAAACAAATAACCAGAGAGCCGGGCAACCGAACAAAAATCGCGGTTGCTTCCAAAGAAGAAAAAGTTGACCCGGTTGGTTCAACCGTGGGTCAGCGCGGAACCCGAGTAATGGCCGTGACCAATGAATTGGGTAATGAAAAAATTGATGTCATTGAATGGTCAGATGACCCGGCTAAATACATTGCCAGCGCTCTTTCGCCGGCAAAAGTGAAAGAGGTAGAGATTTTGCCGCGCCGAGAGGCAAAAGTTTTGGTGGCTGAAGACCAATTGAGTTTGGCTATCGGCAAAGGCGGACAAAACGTCCGGCTGGCAGCTAAATTAACCGGTTGGAGAATTGATGTCCGCTCCCAAGCCCGGCCCGAAGAAATGCCCGAAGGCGGTATAGCCGAAGCGCCAACCTCAATCCCGCCAAAAGAGGCAGAAATAATTGAAGAAGAAAAAAAAATCTGAGGAAGCTGTTAATAAAAAAGATAAAGAAACAAAAAATCCGAGAAAAAGCATACCCCGTACTAAAACGAAGTCTGTGGTACGGGGTCAAAAAACAGAAAGCTGAGAAAAGAGTTCTTATGAGGCTAAGCCTCATAAAGTTAAAAGCCTTATAAATCTTACGAGGCTCAGCCTCATAAAATCCAATTATCTAATAAACATACGATCGTAGGTGTAATAGATAATTCAGAGCAAGGACTGATAAAATCTTTGGTTTATGAACTCGATAGAAAACTGCTGCCTCAGATATTCCACATATGTGGAATATCTGAAGACGATAAAAAAATCAAAAAAAAGAAAAATAAAAAAACGATATTAACAAAATCATAAATCTTACGAGGCTTAGCCTCATAAAGTTCATAAAATTTTGTTTGCAATAAAAAAACAAAAAGCCCGAGTAGTATTAGTCAACAAACTCACGATCGTAAGTTTGTTGACTAAGTAGATACTACAAATAAAAAACCTTGATGTCTGAGGGCAAAGAAAAATAAAAAATGATATCTTAGGTCTTACGAGGCTTAGCCTCGTAAACGTAAAGTAAAGCCTCGTCGTAAAGTCGTATTAATCATGTTTTCTACGATCGTAAGGAACGTGACTGTTTATTGGTTTAAAGAAAAAGAGTGGCAAGCGCTAAGGAAAGAGTGCCCAAAAGTTTTACCAGAACGTGAAGCGACGGTCCGGCTGTATCTTTAAACGGGTCGCCCACAGTATCTCCGGTAATTGCCGCTTTATGAACCTCCGAGCCTTTGCCTCCAAAATTTCCGGCTTCAATCCATTTTTTGGCATTGTCCCAAGCGCCGCCGCTGTTATTCATAACCGTTGCCAAAAGGATACCAGCGATTGTTCCAACCATCAAAAGTCCGGCCGCGGCTTCGGCTTTTAAAAACACACCAACCAGAACCGGCACAATGACTGCTAAAAGCCCGGGCGCTATCATTTGCTTCAAAGCGCCGCGAGTGGTAATATCAATAACTTTTGAATAATCAGGATTTTCAGTGCCGGCGATAATGCCCGGCTTTTCTTTAAATTGTCTCCGCGCTTCATTGATGGTGTAATAAGCGGCTTTGCCAACGGCCCGAATAGCTAAACTTGAAAAAAGAAAAATAAGCATGGCGCCGACCATTGCCGCTACAAACACTTCTACTTTCGCCAAGTCAACGATTTTAAGATGAGCTTCTTCAAGAAAAGCTGAAAAAAGAAGAAAAGCGGCCAGGGCGGCTGAACCAATGGCATAACCCTTGGTTAAAGCTTTAGTAGTATTGCCTGCGGAATCTAATTTATCGGTGTTGGCCCGAATTTCTTGAGAAGCGCCGGACATTTCTACAATGCCGCCGGCATTGTCGCAAATTGGCCCAAAAGTATCCATTGCCAAAATATAAGCCGCAGTAGCAAGCATCCCCATTGTTGCCATAGCGGTGCCGTAAAGACCGCCGCCGGTAATACCAGATAAGTCGCCGAATTTGTAAGCGGCAATTAAAGCTATGCCAATAGTGACAACCGTAATGCCAGTTGATTCCAAGCCAATGGAAAAACCCTGAATAATATTGGTAGCGTGGCCGGTTTTTGAGGCTCGGGCAATGCTTTTAACCGGTCTAAAGCGAGCTTCGGTGTAGTATTGGGTAAAATAAACAAAAGCGATTGAGGTTAAAAGTCCAACGACTCCGGCGGCAAAAAACCATAAGTTATTAAAGAAAATTTTTGTCCCGAAATAAAAAGCCGCGGCTGAAAGAATGCTGGTTACCCAGAAGCCGCGGTTTAAGGCTTTCATTGGATTTTCCTCGCTTTTTGCCTGATGAGAATCTTTATTCTTGACAGGATTAACCCTCACAATTAAAACTCCGACAATTGAAGCAAGCAAACCAAATGACCTGATGACTAAGGGGAAAAGTATTCCTTTAACGCCAAAAGTGGGATAAAGAGCTACGCCTAAAATCATTGCCCCAATGTTTTCAGCAGCTGTTGATTCAAAAAGGTCCGCCCCGCGGCCAACGCAGTCGCCAACATTGTCGCCGACAAGGTCAGCAACCACGGCCGGATTTCTTAAATCGTCTTCAGGAATGCCGGCTTCAATTTTCCCAACTAAGTCAGCGCCAACATCAGCAGCCTTGGTGTAGATTCCGCCGCCAAGCTGGGCAAATAGAGCAACCAAACTGGCTCCAAAGCCGTAGCCGACAATCAAGAAAGGAATCTTTACTGCTTCATAACCTAAAAGGGTATAAATTTCAAAGAGCCCGGCGATGCCGAGAAGAGATAAAGAGACAATGGTAATTCCGGAAACCGCGCCGCCCCTTAAAGCAATAACCAAAGAATCATTGAGACCCCGCTGGCTGGCGGCCGCTACCCGGACATTTGACCGAACGCTTATTAACATCCCAATAAGGCCAGCCATTGCCGAAGAAGCCGCTCCAACAATAAAAGCCAAAGAGGTTTTAAAACCAAACCCGATATTGCCCGAAGCCCAGTAAGCAAAAAATAAACCAAGAGCAACAAGAATGGCGATAAAAGCAATGGCCCAATACTGTCTTTTTAAAAAAGCGTTGGCGCCAATTTTAATCGCTTCCGCGACCGTTTTCATTTTTTCGCTGCCGGTTTCTTTTTTTAAAATTGAAACCGCCAGCCAAGCCGCCACTCCTAAAGAAATAATAGCAATAGCCAGAGGAAAAATATTGTAATCCATATAAGTGATGGAATTTCTATAACAGCTTTAAGATAAAAAACTGATTTTTCTTTAACTGATTGAAATATTATAACGAACTTTATTAAAATCTATTTAAAAAGTCAAATTTTATTTTGTCGCGTTATAAATTGCCGCAATTTCTGATAATTCGGAATTCGGAAGTTAAACTTCCGACTTTAAATTAAACCTATGGAAATAAATCTATGGAAGTTCAACTTCCATAGATTTAAAAAAAGATGAGACTATTGAATAATTCAACAGTCTCAATTTAGTTAGGCCAGCTTAACGTTGATTTTTTTGGCTTTTTGGCGATTAAGTTTAGGCATTCTGATAATTAAAATGCCGTTTTTCAAAACCGCGGTTGATTTTTCCGGGTCAACTTCTTCAGGCAAAATAATGGACCGGGAAAATTTCCCCCAAAAACATTCCTGATAAAAATAATCTTTATCTTCAATTTTTTCCATCTTTTCTCTTTTACCATGAATGGTTACTGATTCATTAGTGATATTAACTTCTAAGTCATCGGGCCCAACTCCGGCGACTGTTGACTGGACAACAATTTCATTTTCAGTTTTATAAACATCAACCGTTAAAGAACCTTCCATTTCTTCTCCCAAATCCAAAGACGAATCATTCGTTTCTACTTCCAACTTTGATTCTTTTAGGGAACTTTCATCCTTGATTTTCGCCAATTCGGCAAACATATTTTTGGGGTCTTTTTTTATCATAGTTACATTATATCATATTTATATAAAAAGTAAGAGACACAATGCTGTTTACATCAACAGAAGTTTTTGCCATGCTTCAAATTTTACCATATGGAAGATTTTGAGGAAATGATAATGATGACTCCCAAAAAACCTATTTTGATTTCCGGCATTCAACCCACGGGCAAATTCCATTCGGAAAATTATTTAGGCGCTTTAAAAAACTTTGTTGAACTTCAAAATTCTGAATTATTCAACGGTCTCAATTTGGAAAAATCATTAACCACAAAAAAGGAGATGGTTAAAAGAAAAAGCGTGGGGTAAATAAGATAAGAATTTTGGAAGGTGAGAACCAAATAGTTAAAAATAGCATGAACAGCAGTGGCTAGAATTAAGCCAATAATTAAAGTATGAAAAACTACTTTGTGAATATGACCCTTGGCCCAATAATAACCGACAATGGCCGAGCTTAAAGCGTGTAAAAAGGTGGCGCCGACAAATCTCAAAGCCAAGGTGCCAAAGGTTTGATAAAGAATTTCCGGATTAGCAAAATTAAAATTGCCGGCAATGATAAAAATATTTTCAATGGTGGCAAAACCCAAAGCTATTGAAATCATATAAAACATCGCTTCAATCGGCTCTTTAAAACTCGGCTGTTTTCTCACGGTCCAATAAGCGCCGAGAAACTTAAACAATTCTTCCACAAAAGCCAAGATAAAAAATAAAATAAAAATATTGTATGCCGGCCAATAATATTTTATTGAATCCCTTAAAACTGTTTGGACAAAAAGGGTCGGCAAAGTGATAAAAAAACCGGTTAAAAAAGTTAAAAAAACCAAGCGTTTCGGTTCCGGATGCATTTCTGCTTTCAAGAAAAAAACTAGCCAAATTAAAGCCGGCAAAATTCCCAAGACAACCGAGAGTAGTAAATTTAAAATCACCATTTTTCAACTAATAAAAATTTTTCTTTTCTAAAAGGTTTCGGCAAATTTTGATAAACGGCTTCGCTAATAAAAGGCATAAATGAATGAAGCATTTTTAAGGACTCCAAAAGGGTATAAATTAAAATTTTTTGAGTGTTGGTTTTTAATTTTTCTTCTCCTTGAATCTGTTTTTTTGATATTTCCAGATATTTATCGCAAAAGGTATGCCAAAAGAAATTATAAACAAGGCGAAGGGCCTGACTAAATTCAAAAGCCAGAATATATTTTTCGGTTTTTGTTTTTACATCTTTTAACGCTCTAAGAACGGCTTTATCAGCCGGCGTAAACGGTTTAATGTTTTTCGCCTTCCTTGAAACTTTTACTTTCGTTGAAGCGGCGGTAAGGCCCGGAGGCCTATTTCTGATTTGGGCCAGCACAAACCGGGAAGCGTTCCAAATTTTGTTGCCGAATTTACGGCCGGCAATCACCGCTGTTTCATCCCAATGGATATCTTGACCGCTTGACTGCCAAATCACGGCAAACCGGATAGCATCGGCGCCATATTTTTCAATGTATTCAAGAGGATTAATCCCGGTTCCCAAACTCTTAGACATCCGCTTCCCTTCTTTTGTCAGAATCGTGCCATGAATAAGCAGAACTTGAAAAGGAACTTTCTTCAAAAACTCAAGACCGGAAAAAATCATCCGGGCATCCCAAAGATTCAAAATTTCCCTGGCATTAGAAACAAGATTGCCGGGGCAATATTTTTTTCGGTCTTTTTGAGAAAGCCCGGCAAATGGCCAAAGCGCTGAAGAAAACCAAGTATCCAAAACATCCTGCGATTGTTTCATTTCGCAAGTACCGCAAAAAGGACATTTTTTTGGTTTCTTGGCTGATACTACAAATGGTCCCGCCGATGAATTTTGAATTTGTTTAGAAATTAGAAATTGGGAATTAGAAATTCCTTCCTGTCTTTTACTGCAGTAAAAAACAGGAAGCCGATGTCCCCACCAAATTTGGCGGGAAACAGTCCAGTCGCGGATGTTCTTAAGCCAATTAAAATAAGATTTTTTAAAACGCTTGGGAGTTATTTCCACTTTCTTGGTTTTAACCGCGACTTCCGCTCTTTTTGCCAACTCATCCATTTTTAAAAACCATTGTTTTGAGGGAATGGGTTCAATTGTATGACCGCAACGATAGCAAGTGGCCAGACGGTGCTCGTACGGCTCTTCCTTCACCAGAAGACCGAGATTTTTTAATTCTTGAATAATGGCCATTCTAGCTTCTTCCACTTTTAGGCCGGCGTATTTCCCAGCTTTATCATTCATTTTCCCGGATTCATCAATAACCTGCGCCAGGGGCAACTTGTGTCTTTGAGCAATTTCAAAATCAGCTGTATCATGAGCCGGAGTTACTTTTACTGCTCCGGTCCCGAATTTTGGGTCTATCGCTTTATCAACGATAATGGGAATCTCCCGGTTTTGAATTGGCAATAGAACTTTTTTACCAATAAAAGAGGTGTAACGGCTGTCACGAGGATTTACCGCAATTGCCGTATCTCCCAGCATTGTCTCGGGTCTTGTCGTTGCCACCACAATATAATTTTGTTCGTCAGTTGACGGATTGAATTTTGATGGTTCGACCCTGCTCACCATCAACCCTGAGCGTTGTCGAAGGGTTAAATTTTTAACCAAAGGATACTTAATATACCATAATTTTCCCTTTTCTTCTTTGTATTCTACTTCCAAATCAGATAAGCTCGTTTGACATCTTGGACACCAATTGATTGTCCGAAATCCTTGATAAAGCCAGCCTTTTTTGTAGTAATGGATGAAAGCGTTTATCACATCTTTTGAATAAGCGGGGTCCATCGTGAAACGCGTTCGCGACCAGTCGGCAGAGCAGCCGAGTTTTTTGAGTTGTTCTAAAATAATGTTTCCGTATTCTCGCTTCCATTTCCAAACTTTTTCTATAAATTTTTCTCGGCCTAGATCAAAACGGCCCAAGCCTTTTTTCTTAAGCTCTTTTTCCACAACATATTGGGTGGCGATGCCGGCATGGTCAGTACCGGGAAACCAAAGAGCTTTATAACCTTTCATCCGGTAATAACGAATAAGAATATCGGAAATTGTGTTGTCAAGGCTGTGCCCCATATGAAGCGAGCCAGTGACATTAGGTAACGGCATATAAACTATAAATTTTTTTTGCCGCCGGCCGGGGAGCTTATCAGGATTAAAAAACCCGGAATTTTCCCATTGCTGATAGATTTTCCCCTCAACGGCTTTGGGATTATATAAAGAATCAATCATAGTTTTCATTATATACAGTTTAACTTAAACTATCGAGATTAGACTTTTAAAAATGCGGCGATGGCGATATTGTTAGAGACTTAAATTGCTTTGGGCCCTAAGACTGCGGTTTTTCTTGCGTAGATAGTTGATGTAGGCAGCGGCGGCGATCATTACGGCGTTATCAGTATTAAAGACGATTGAAGGCGCAAAAAAATAAACGCCGATTTTTCTGCTTTCGCTGCGAAAAGCGGTTCTAATTTTTTTGTTTGCGGCCACGCCGCCGGAAAGGAGAATAGATTTCGCGTGGAACTCTCTGACGGCGCGAATGGTTTTGGCAACCAGAACATCAATGACCGCGCTCTGAAAAGAGGCAGCGATGTCAGCATCCCGATTCGAAACTACGAATGGATGCGAATGCCGCGAAAGATATTTCGCAGCATTTGAATGCATTTGTTGTTTTGCATCGCGGATAAAATACAAAACCGCTGTTTTTAAGCCCGAAAAACTGAAGTCATAATTTTTGGCGTAAAACATAGGCCGAGGAAACAAAATAGCTTTCGGGTTTCCTTTCTTGGCGGCTTTTTCAACTTCCGGGCCGCCAGGATAAGACAACCCTAACATCCTTGCCACTTTATCAAACGCTTCGCCAGCGGCGTCATCGCGAGTCTCGCCGAGTTTCTTCCACTTCGCGAGCGATTCCAAACAAAGAAGAACTGTGTGGCCGCCGCTGATAATAAGCGCTATTGCCGGAAAAATCGCTTTCAAGCCAAATTTTTTATAAACTTTCTCATTGACTGCACCGGGAAGCAAGAAGCTGTAAAGATGGCCTTCTAAATGATTGACGCCGACCAAAGGAATTTTCTGACCAGCAGAAGAAAAATAATTTGCTTTTAAATCCTTGGCAAAATTAATGCCTGTCCAAAGCGCCGGTTCAAGACCAGGCCCAACAGTTACGGCCAGCGCCTCAACTTTGGGAATCAAAAACAGAGGCTGATGAATCCTGAGGGTTTTTTTATTTTTCAATTCTGGCTTCATAATTATTTGAAAAATTATCGGCAGGTTTTTTAAATGCTCGCGCTTGGCAAGATTAGGAACAACTCCGCCCCAGGGCCGATGAACCGCAATTTGAGAGGAAACAAAGTTTTTTAAAACTTTAAAGTGAGGCAGCCGCAAGCCGCCGTTTGCCTCAACAAGCGCCAAAGCGGTTTCATCGCAGGAAGTTTCAATAGCCAGAATCTTCATAGATAATTATTTTAACTGAATTTTAATAACTGACAAATATCAAACAATTTTTCGGACTTGTGTTTTAAAAAAAGATACTTTAATATAAAAATATGATTCAGCCACTTTTTATTTTCAGCGATTGGGGGATTTTAATTTTGAGACTGGTTCTCGCTTTGATTTTAATTGCCCACGGCTTGCCGAAAATAAAAAATTTAAAAACCACGGCTCAAGGATTTAAAGAAATAGGATTTAAACCCGCTAAGTTTTGGGCTTTTATTGCGGCGGTGGCGGAATTTTTCGGCGGCTTAATGCTTTTGGTTGGATTTTTAACCCAACTTGTTGCTCTTATTATTGCCATAGGATTTTTAGTCATTCTTCTTAAACTCAAGGCAAAACAAAAATTCCATAACAGCGAATTGGAATTTTTAATTCTTGCCGCGGCTTTGGCACTTTTAACTTTAGGCGGAGGGACTATTAGTTTGGACCAGTATTGGCTGATTTATCTTTACTAAATTTAATTTTATGATGGCTCGCCTGGGAGAAATTTTACCCGGCCTGATGGTCTGGCTGACCCTTTTGGGATTAATTTTTTTATCTTGGCAATGGCCCAGCGGAGTAGCTATTTTTATTATTTTTTTTGACCTTTATTGGCTTTTAAAAAGTTTTTATTTGCTTCTTCATCTTTATCCTTCCTTCATCAAGTTAAAAGCCAATTTAAAAATTAATTGGCTGGAAAAATTAACAAAAGAACTTCCGAATAAATGGCAAAAAATTTATCATTTAGTTATTTTACCGATGTATAAAGAAAATTACGAAATTGTTCATACTAGCCTGAAAAGTTTAGCTCAAGCTAATTACCCCAAGGATAAATTCATTATTGTTTTGGCAACCGAAGAAACAGCCGGGCCGACGGCCCAAGAAGCCGCCGAAAAAATCAAAAAGGAATTCGGCCAAATCTTTTTTAGTTTTCTAATTACCGTCCATCCGGCCAATAAAGAAGGTGAAATGCCCGGCAAGGGCTCCAATGAAACTTGGGCCATAAAAAAAATAAAGCGAGATTTTATTGATGTTAAAAAAATTCCTTACGAAAATATTCTTACTTCGGTTTTTGATATTGACACCCGAGTAGGCAAAAATTATTTTGGAATTCTCACCTATACCTTTTTTACGACTAGAAATGCTCAACATTCAAGCTTCCAACCTATTCCCCTTTTTACTAACAACCTAAGACAGGCGCCGATTTTTTCCCGTTTAGTGGCTTTTACTTCCACCTTTTGGCAAATGATGCAACATTCCCGACCCGAACGTCTAATAACTTTTTCTTCCCATAGTATGCCTTTTAAAGCTCTGACCGAGATCGGTTTTTGGCCAACAAATATTGTTTCTGAAGATTCAAGAATTTTTTTTCAATGCTTAAATTATTATAACGGCGATTGGCGGGTAACCCCGGTGACTTACCCCGTTTATATGGATGCGGTGGCGTCTAACCGTTTTTGGCAAAGCCTGGCCAACCTTTACAAACAGCAGCGGCGATGGGCTTGGGGAGCAGAAAATTTCTCTTTTCTGCTAAAAAATCTTATTCCCAATAAACAAGTTAAACTTTCCCAAAAAATATCTTGGTCTTTTATGCTTTTGGCCGGCTTTTGCTCCTGGGCAGTCAGTTCCCTGATTATTTTTTTATTTGGCTGGTTACCAATTATTCTAGGGAGGGGAGATTTTCAAACCTCTATTCTTTCCTACCACCTTCCCCGCATTACCGGCTGGCTTTTAAACATCAGCATTGTTGGCATTATTTCTTCTGCCTTTTTAAGTTTGTTGATTTTGCCGCCGAAATTACCCTGGCTGAAAAAATATCATTACCCATTTTACTTTCTTCAATGGCTGTTGATGCCCCTGACTTTTATTATTTTCGGAAGCCTGCCGGCCCTGGAAGCCTTAACCCGCCTAATGTTAAATGGCAAATTAAAGTTGGGATTTTGGACAACCCCTAAATTAAAAGAAAAAATCCAGAAATAAAAAAATCTAGAAACTTTTTAGCATTTTGGGATGAGACTGTTGGATAATCTAACAGTCTCAAATTATAATATACTTATGAAGGAATATTTAACCGAAGCAGTGGTGTTAAATTTTGAAAAAAGCCAGGAAGCCAATAGAAGGGTTAGTTTTTACACAAAAGAGCTGGGACTTTTAAATGCCCAAGTTATCAGCGGAAGAAAAATTACTTCCAAACTTAGTCTTCACTTGAATCCTTTAAACTTGGTCTTGCTGAGGCTGGTAGAAAAGAAAAGAATGATTGTGGCTGACGCCGTTGTTTTAAATGCCTTTTCCAATATTCGCGGCTCAGCTTTAAAAATTAAAAAAGCTCTGGGATTGACCCGTTTAATCCGAACTCAAGTTTTAACCAAGCAGCCGGATTTGAAAATCTGGTACCATTTAATCAATTCTTTAAAAACCGGGGAAATTGATTATAAAATTTTTCTAAAAATTTTGGGCTACGACCCGAAATTGAGCCGCTGCCAAAATTGCTCAATTGGTCAGCCGGCCTATTTTTGCTTAATTGACCAAACGTTTATTTGCGAAAAATGCCATTTTAAATTTCCCGAAAATGAACTATTATATATAAAAAGCGCTTTTTGATTGACGATTTAAAAAAATAAATTAATTTTATGTCTTTGGAAGATATTGAAAAAAAACTTTACGCCCGCGGTTCAAAATCAGAACCTCCTTCAGCGTCCAAGCCAAAAATTTCTCAGCCGCCGGAACAAAAAATAGAGGAAAAGTGGTTTGGGGAAAATGAACCGCCGAAAATAATTCATTCTCACAAAAAAAGGAGGGGATTTTTATTCTTGATGGTTATTTTTTTTGTTGTCGTAATTGCTATTGGTATTTATCTCATTTCCCAATATCTTAATGCGCCGACTGTTAAAATGGATATTTCTGCGCCTTCTGAAATTTTTGTCGGCGTGCCTTTTAATGCCAGTATCATTGTCAACAACACTTCCAATCACGTTTTGCATCAAGCTTCTTTGACCATAGACTTGCCCGATGGTTTAGTTTATATAACTTCCGCCGAAGAAAATAAAAATGTCATTAATGAAAACATCGGCGATATTGAAACCAGTGATTTAATCAAAAAAACTTACAGTCTCCTTGCGCTTTCCGACGAATCAAAAATTAAAAATGTCAAAATTCGGCTTTCTTACCAAGCCGGTCTGGGAACATCTTTTGAGCAAGAAGAAACAAAGGATATTGCTATAAAAAAATCCGCCGTCTCCTTAAAGCTTGACGTACCCGACCAAGTGGTCGGCGGTTCAGTCTTTAATATTGAAGTAAATTACAAAAATGACTCTAATTTTAATTTCTCCAATCTTGATTTGGAAATGACCTACCCTTCTTCTTTTCAATTTATTTCCGCTGACCCTGACCCAACGTCCTTTAATAATCTTTGGCGGCTTCAAGAAGCCAAAGCCGGCATCAGCGGCAAAATTCAAATTAAAGGTTCAATCAACGAAGCTTTCCAAAAAGGTTTTGATTTCCAAGCGGCTTTGAAAACCAATATTAACAAAAAAAGTTATGTTGTTAATCAACAAAAAGCCACTGGTCAATTGGCGCCGGCGCCGATTAGTTTGTTTATTTTAATCAATAATTCCCCTGACTATGTAGCTAAATTAGGAGATAAAATTCAATACACTATTCAGTATCAAAATAACAGCGGCGTGGCTTTGGCCGACAATATCATTAAAGCCCGACTAATAGGCGAACTTTTTGACATTTTTACCCTTCAAACGAATTCTTCCATTAATTCTTTGACCAACACTTTAACTTGGAACACGGCTAATACGCCGGAGCTGCGTTTATTAAACCCCGGAGCCGGCGGCAATGTAAATTTTTCCATCCAGCTGAAACCAAATTTCCCAATTCGGCGATTAAATGACAAAAATTTTCATTTAAAAATTGAAGCTCAAATGGATTCGCCAACTGTGCCTTATTATCTTTCAGCCCCAAAAACTTCGGCTTTGACAAATTTGGAAACTAAAATTCAGGGTCTAACAACCATTGAGGCAAAAGCTTATTTTCGCGATGCTAATTCCGGCATTTTAAACAGCGGGCCCTTCCCGCCGAAAGTTAATCAAGCCACTGAATATACAATTCATTGGACCATAAAAAATTACTCCACTGATGTCTCCAATGTTAAAGTCAGCGCTTTTTTGAAATCGGGCGTGGTTTTTACCGGCGCGGTTAAAAGCAACATCTCCAGCCAGCCGACTTACAATAATCTGACTCAAGAAGTTATTTGGAATATTGATAAAATTGTTGCCACCAAAGGGATTATTAGCGAACCCATTGAAGCTATTTTCCAAATCCAAGCCACCCCCAATGTTACTCAAGTTAAATATTTTCAACCGCTTCTCGGACAAACGAAAATTGAAGTCCAGGACAATTATACCGGCGTAACTCTAGAAAATGCGGCCTTGCCGGTTAACACTCAACTGCCTTATGATTTAACGGTTAAACCCGAAGAAGGCGCGGTTCAATTTTAATTTATGGAAGGTTTAGAAAAAATAACCAGCTTGGCTAAAAGGCGGGGTTTTGTTTATCCCGGCTCCGAGATTTACGGCGGCCTTAGCGGCTTTTACGATTTTGGACCCTTAGGCGTAGAACTCAAATTTAATATCAAGCAGGCTTGGTGGTCTGAAATGGTGCAAATGAAAGACGATATCAAAGGCTTAAGTTCAGCTATTATTATGAACCCCAAAATCTGGGAAGCCTCCGGTCATTTAAGCGGTTTTTCCGATTTGCTGGTTGAATGTCCAAAATGCCACAAGCGGTTTAAAACCGAGGATTTAACAAAAAAGGGCGATTCTTTTGTTTGCCCTGAATGCGACAATACGTTTCAAAGCAAAGCCCGGCAATTTAATTTGATGTTCAAAACTTTTGTCGGGCCGGCTGAAGATTCTGTTTCCGCGGCTTATTTGCGGCCGGAGACAGCCGGCGGTATTTTCGTTAATTTCAAAAATGTTTTGGATACCACCCGGCTGAAAATTCCTTTTGGCATTGCCCAAATTGGCAAGGCATTTCGAAATGAAATCAATCCCAAGGATTTTATTTTCCGAACCCGGGAATTTGAACAAATGGAGCTTGAGTATTTTGTGAAACCCGAAGAAGCTGACCGATATTTTAAGGAATGGGTTGAAACAAGATTTGATTGGTATCAAACCTTAGGCCTTAAAAACATCAGAAAAAGGGAGCAAGCCAAAGAAGAGCGGGCTCATTATTCAAAAGCAACAGTGGACATTGAATATCAATTTCCTTTCGGCTGGCAAGAAATTGAAGGCATTGCCAACCGCTCTGATTTTGACCTCAAAGCCCAAATGAAATTTTCAGGCAAAGATTTAAATTATTTTGACGAAGAAACCAAAGAAAAATTCGTGCCTTACGTTATTGAACCTTCGGCCGGCGTGGAAAGAATTTTTTTCGCTCTTCTTTGCGAAGCTTACGCTGAAGAGCAAATAGCCAAGAATGAAAAACGGATTGTTTTAAAATTAAATCCTCAGCTTGCGCCTTATAAAGTAGCCGTGTTCCCACTTTTAGCCAATAAGCCGAAACTGGTTGAGCTTGCTAGGTCAATTTATAAAAACTTAAAGAAAGATTTTGCGGTAGCTTGGGACGACCGGGGCAATATCGGCAAACGCTATTTTAGCCAAGACGAAATCGGCACGGTTCTAGCCGTCACCGTAGATTTTCAATCTTTAGAGGACCAAACCGTAACCCTTCGAGATAGAGACACAACAAAACAAATAAGAACATCTACAAGCGAATTAAAAGAGGTGATTAAAAAAATAATTAACGGCGAAGAATTTTTAAAGTTTGGGAAATTAGTTAAATAATTTCGGCAATTTCTTCTATGGAATTTTGGTAATTCTAGAAAATTTCTGAGCAATTTATTTTTATTAATAACAAGTTTATCATAATAATTAACTGGCTTTGGTTTTTTGTCCTTCCCCCTCACTGTAATTATCTCCAAAAAGAGGAAGAACAAATGGCCCGCTTTTTAAAATTTAAAGCGGGTTTTATTTTCTCAATTTTTTGTGATAAAATACTTAAAAGAAAGTTTTTAAAAAAAATATGAAAAATTTTAAAAAATTAAAATTAGAAAACGGCCTGCGGGTTTTATTAATTCCTCAATCTTCCAGTCTGGCAACGACCGTGGCGATTTTGGTGGCCGCCGGCTCGGCTTATGAAACTAAAAAAATCAACGGCTTATCTCATTTTTTGGAACATATGTGCTTTAAAGGCACTCAAAAAAGACCGCGGCCAATTAACATTGCTTCCGAACTTGACGGTTTGGGAGCTCAATATAATGCTTTTACCGGCCGGGAGTTCACCAGCTATTTTGCCAAGGTCCGAAATCAGTCTTTTGAACAAATTTTAGAAATTGTCAGCGACCTTTACCTAAATCCGGTTTTTAATCCGGCGGAAATTGAAACCGAAAGAGGAGTGATTATTGAAGAAATAAATATGTATGAGGACGCGCCGGCTCAAAAAATTCAAGAGGTTTTTAACGAATTGCTTTACGGCAATCAGCCGGCCGGCTGGAGCATTGCCGGAACCAAAGAAAACATTCGCCGTCTTCAAAGAAAAGATTTTATGGCTTATCGGAAAAAACATTACGTTCCTTCAGCCACGGTTTTGGCAATCAGCGGCGGCTTTGAAAAGAAAAATATTTTAACAAAAATTAACAATCACCTTCTTTCTCTGCCTCAAAATAAAAAAGAAATAAAGCCGAAAACTAAAGAGTTTCAAAACAAGCCTCAAGAACTGATAAAATATAAAGAATCTGACCAAACGCATTTAATTTTGGGTTTTAGGGCTTTTCCGGTTTTTGATAAACGCCGTTTTGCTTTGGAAGTTCTAGCTAATATTTTGGGGGGCGGAATGAGTTCCCGATTATTTCAAAAAATCAGAGGCGAATTAGGCGCGGCTTATTATGTTCACGCTTCTACCGATCTTTATACTGACCACGGTTCAATTTCAATGGCCGCCGGCGTTGACCACCAAAAAATGGGAAAAGTTGTTGAAGCCAGTTTAAATGAATTTAAAAAAATCGGAGAAAGAGATATAGATATTAAAGAACTTAAAAAAGCCAAAGAACATTTAATTGGCCATCTCTTTTTGACTTTAGAAAGTTCTGATGAAATCGGTTATTTTTACGCCGGCCAAGAAATTTTAGGGTTAAAAATCTTGACTCCTCAACAAATCGCCAAAAAAATCCAAGAAGTAACTTCTTCCGAAGTCCAATGTCTGGCTAAAAACCTTTTTCAAAACAAAGGATTAAACCTCGCTCTTATCGGACCCTTTAAAAATAAAAGTTTCCAAAATATTTTAAAAGTATAAACTAAAGATATGGGCACGGAAAAAACTTATTTGGAAATCAGCTGGGGAACGCTTTGGAAAATTTTAATTTTTCTTGCTGTTTTAATAATTCTTTATTATGTTCGTTGGACCCTGGCGGCATTTTTTATGGCTATTATTATTGCCTTAGGTTTTGAACCTTTCATAAATTTTTTTGAAAAAAGAGGGATTCCCAGACTTTTAGGCACAATAATAATTTTTCTTTTCTTGATTTTACTTTTTGGGACGGTTATTTATTTCATTTTTCCTCTTTTCAGTTCCGAGGTAACAAATTTCATCAGTCGCTTTAGTAAAATCATCTTCATCATTTTTAATTTTAAATCGCCGCCGGAATTTATTACTAATTTAACCAGCGGTTTTGAAAGAATTTTAAACTTCCTCACTTTAAACGAGGTTTCCCTCACCGAAACACTTTCCAAGATTGCCCCTAAAATTCTTTTGGGCATTGCCACGGTTATTATTTCCTTTTTCTTAATGGTTGAAAAGGACGGAACGGAAAGATTTTTAAAAGCAGTTTTGCCGGAAAATTATGAACGAACGGCTTTGCATATTTTTCACGGCTTTAAAATTAAAATTCGGCGCTGGTTTTTAACCCAATTGGTAATGAGCTCGGTAATCGGCATAATGACCGGTTTGGGCCTTTGGCTTTTGGGAGTTAATTCCAGCTTTCTTTTAGGATTGCTGGCGGCTGTTTTTGAACTTGTTCCGATTGTTGGACCGGTTTTGGTTGGCTCCTTGGCTTTTTTAATCGCTCTTTCTGATTCTTTTATTTTGGGTATTTATACGGCTCTATTCTTTGTCTTTGTTCAGCAATTTGAAAGTCATATTTTGATACCCCTGATTTTCGGCAAAACAATAAATGTTCATCCGGTTATTGTGATTGTGGCAATTGTCGGCGGCTCTCAGGTTGCCGGCATTCTGGGTTTTGTTTTAGCCGTGCCAATAGCCATTCTTATTCAAGAAACAATTACTTATTTGGCGGCTAAAAAAGCCAAACGCCTTTCTTTAGAGATTTAATTTTAATAAAGAGGGAATGGATAAGTTTTATATCACCACAACCCTACCTTATGTTAATGCGCCGCCGCACCTTGGGCACGCGCTGGAATTCGTGCAAGCCGATATCATCGCCAGGCATCATAAGATTATCGGCGATGAAGTGTTTTTCAACGTCGGAACGGACGAACACGGTTTGAAAATCTATCGCGAGGCTATTAAATCCCGCAAGAACCCTCAAGAGTACGCGGATGAGTACGCCGCAAAGTTTAAAAAATTCTGCGAGGCGCTTAACATCAATTACACCAAATTCATCCGGACCACTGATTTGCCGCACCTGAAAGCGGCGCAGGAATTTTGGAAACGCTGTGACCAAAACGGCGACATCTACAAAGGCCTATATAAAGTTAAGTACTGCGTTGGCTGCGAGCTGGAAAAAACCGAGTCAGAGTTGATTAACGGTCACTGTCCCATTCACCCGTCGTTAAAGATAGAACTGATTGAGGAAGAAAATTATTTCTTCAGATTTTCGCGTTACCAAAAGCCGCTTTTGGATTTTTACGCCAGCTGCTCCGATTTCGTTATTCCTGACTTTCGGTTTAATGAAATTAAAAATTTTGTCGCGGCGGGACTCCAGGACTTTAGCGTCTCAAGATTAAAAGCGAAAATGCCTTGGGGCATACCAGTGCCCAATGACCCTGAACAAGTAATGTATGTCTGGTTTGACGCCTTGATAAACTATATTTCCACTCTCGGCTGGCCAAAAGAAAAAGAAAAATTCTTGGCGTTTTGGGGCAGCGCCGGGAACCCCAAAGCTATCCAAATTGCCGGCAAAGACAACCTGCGTCAGCAGTCAGCAATGTGGCAAGCAATGCTGATGTCAGCCGGCTTGCCGCCTTCCAAACAAATTATCATTCACGGTTTTATTACTAGCGGGAGAGAAAAAATGAGCAAAAGCCGAGGCAATGTCGTCAGTCCTTTTGTTATTATAGAAAAATACGGCGCCGATGCTTTGCGTTTTTGGCTGGCTCACGACATGAACCCGTTTGAAGATGGCGATTTCACTTTGGATAAATTCAAAAAGAGTTACAACGCTAATTTGGCTAATGGCTTGGGAAATTTCGCCAGTCGGGTTTTAACACTTGGCGAAAAATTAAAAGATTTAGGAAGGGAACAAATTTTAATTGAAAAAGAAATTGAACAAAAAATCAAAAATGTTAAGGAGTTGGTTTTTCAAAAACTGGGGGGGTTTAAATTCAACGAAGCCGCAAAAGAAATTTGGGATTTAATAAGTTTTGGCGATGCCTACGTTAATAAAACTGAGGTTTGGGCCATAAAAGATGAAAAAATTCAAAATAAAATCATCTTTAATTTAATTGTTATTTTGGATAATGTTGCCGCTTTGCTTAAACCATTTTTACCAGAGACCTCGGAAAGAATCACAAAAAGCATTGTTTGGCGAAATAAAACCTTGTTTGTCAAAAAACCGGAAATTCTTTTCCCAAGAATAACCGAGCATGTCAGCCGAAGCCCTGAGTAAAACGAAAAGGAGAAATCTCTTGTGTATTATAAAATTCTCCACTAGTCTCAAAATAAGTATGTCTGAAACAGAACTCAAATATTTTGATAGCCATACCCATGTTCAGTTTGCGGCTTTTAAAAATGATTGCCGCGAAGTAGCGGAGCGAGCCCTTGCTCAAGGTATTGGATTCATAAATGTCGGCACTCAAAAGGATACCTCGCGGCGGGCAATAGAAACGGCTTATGAATATAACGGAGTTTACGCGGCGGTTGGCTTGCACCCGATTCACACAAGTGCTTCTTTCCATGATGCTGAAGAATTAGGAGATGGTGAAGAAGCAAAAAGTTTTACAAGCCGGGGCGAGGAGTTTGATTACGCCTACTACAAAGAACTGGCGCTTAAGCCGAAAGTGGTAGCCATAGGCGAGTGCGGTTTGGATTTTTTCCGGGTGGATGATAAAAAAATTAAAGAAAAACAAAAGGATATATTTATTCAACAAATTAAACTTAGCGGCGAGATTAAAAAACCTTTAATGATTCATTGTCGCGAGGCTTTCCCTGATTTAATTAGTACCCTAACTACTAATTCCCAACTACTAAATCCTAATAATCCCGGCATCATTCACTTCTTCAGCGGCACAAAAGAGGAAGCCAAAAAACTCTTGGATAGGGGTTTTTATTGTACTTTTGGCGGTGTCATTACTTTTACCCACGCTTATGACGAGATAATAAAATTTATTCCTCTTGATAAAATTCTTTCTGAAACTGACGCTCCGTATGTTGCCCCTGTTCCTTACCGCGGGAAGCGAAATGAACCCCTTTATGTGATTGAAGTGGTAAAAAAATTAGCGGAAATTAAAAATGTTTCAATAGAAAAAATGGCCGAGGAGATTTTAAAAAACGTCAAGCAAATATTTTCTCTTCAATTTTAACCTTTTAAACTCTTTTAAAAATAGTCTAAGAATTATTTCAAGAATTTGTTTTTAGCCGCTATTTTCGCTAAAATTTGAATATAGCCGCAATGAAATATAACTTCTCCAAGATTGAAAAAAAATGGCAAAAAGTTTGGCGCGAAAAGAAAATCTACGAGCCGGACCTTTTGCGTACAAAAAGACCTTTTTATAACCTAATGATGTTCCCCTATCCTTCGGCCGAGGGTTTGCATGTCGGCAATATGTACGCTTTTACCGGCAGCGATATTTACGGCCGCTTCAAAAGAATGCAAGGATATGATGTTTTTGAACCCATTGGTCTGGACGGCTTTGGAATTCATTCTGAAAATTACGCCATAAAAATCGGCGTCCACCCAATGACTCAATCAAAAATTTCCGAAAAGCGGTTTTACCAACAACTAAAAATGATCGGCAACGGCTTTGCTTGGGACGAACGGCTGGAAACTTATAACCCGAATTATTATAAATGGACACAATGGATTTTCGTTCAAATGTTCAAACACGGCTTGGCTTATCGGAAAAAGCAAGGAGTCAACTGGTGCCCGAGCTGCAAAACCGTGCTTGCTGATGAACAAGCGCTCAACGGCAAATGCGAACGATGCGGAACAACGATTATTAAAAAAGATTTGGAGCAGTGGTTTTTAAAAATCACCAAGTATGCCGAGCGGCTGCTCCAAAACCTAAACAGGATTGACTGGCCGGAAAAGGTAAAAATTGCCCAAAAAAATTGGATTGGTCGCTCTGAAGGAGCATTAATAAAATTTCCAATCAAATCACGGATAGACGCGGACAAAACACGGACAAAGGCAGATAGTGTCCGCGAGAATCTAGGTAGGAATCAGCGTAAATCAGCGTTCGTGGAGGTTTTTACCACCCGGCCGGACACCTTATTCGGCGCCACTTATTTGGTTTTGGCACCAGAACATCCATTATTGAAAATTTCCAATTTCCAACTTCCAATTTCTAATTTAATCGAAAATTGGAAAGAGGTTGAAAGTTATATTGAAAAATCAAAAAAGAAAACTGAAGAGGAACGAATTATGGAAGGGAGAGAAAAAACCGGCGTGGAATTAAAAGGCATAAAGGCCGTCAATCCGGCCAATGGCGAAAGGATTCCGGTCTGGGTGGCGGATTATGTTTTGACTGATGTCGGCACAGGCGCAATTATGGCTGTGCCGGGCCATGATGGCCGCGATTTTGAATTCGCGAAAAAATATAATCTTGAGATAAAAAAGGTTATTTTACCGGTGCTCACAAAAAATCCCGTTGGTTCCGCTCAAGGCGTTCCGTCGGAGGTAGCGATCCAAAGTGAATGTTGGGTAGGTAATGGAGAATTAATAAATTCCGGAAAATTTGACGGAATGGATTCTAAAAAAGCCAGATGGGCAATCACGGAATTCGTTGGCGGAAAACAAAAAGTCCAGTATCGTCTGCGCGACTGGCTTATTTCGCGCCAGCGCTACTGGGGCGTACCAATACCAGTAATTTTTTGCGAAGCATGCAAAAAACGAGTGGAAAATTCGAAATTCGAAATTCGAAATTCGAAATTTAGTAAGGGCGAGTTGGAAAATCCTGGTTGGATTGCTGTGCCGGAAAAGGATTTACCGGTTAAACTTCCTTTTATAGAGGATTTTCGGCCTAAAGGAAAAGGCGTTTCGCCATTGGCTTCGGTAAAATCATTTTATGAAGTTAAGTGCCCGGCTTGCGGTACAAAGGCGCGGCGAGAAACTGACGTCTCCGACACATTTTTGGATTCAGCTTGGTACTACCTCGGATATTTAATCCTCGGAAATCAAAAACGAGAAATAAAAAATAAAAAATCATCCTTTTCTTCTCCGCTCATTAAAAAATGGCTGCCGGTAAATATGTACATCGGCGGCGCCGAACACGCAGTGCTCCACCTTCTCTACGTGCGATTTCTCGCCATGGCGCTCCACGATATGAAACTTCTCCATTTTGAAGAGCCGTTCCCGAAATTCCGCGCTCACGGGCTTTTAATCAGCCGGGGCGCTAAGATGTCCAAGTCAAAAGGCAACGTTGTCAATCCGGACGACTATATAAAAAAATTCGGAGCCGATGCTTTAAGAATGTACTTAATGTTTTTAGCGCCCTTAGAACAAGGCGGAGATTTTCAAGACCGGGGAATTTTAGGAATAACCAGATTCCTGGAAAGAATATATAAATTCTATAGCGATCCAAAATTACGAATACATCCGAATCCACAAAAGCGATCCCAATTCACGAATATACGAATAAATAACTTCGTAGATTCGGATAAATTTGCAGTTTCGGATCGGTTATTGCATAAAACCATTAAAAAAGTTACTGAAGACATAGAAACCCTCCATTACAATACCGCCATCAGCAGCTTGATGATTTTACTAAAACAAATGGAAGAATCCGAGTCTTCTCTTTCTGATTGCCAAACATTTTTAAAACTCCTGGCTCCTTTTGCCCCTTTTATAAGCGAAGAGCTTTGGCACCAAATTGGCCAAAAAACCAGCATTCATAAGGAAAAGTGGCCGGTTTATAATCCTGCTTTTATGAAAGATGAAATTTTTAAATTAATTATTCAAATTAACGGCGTCTATCGCCATTTCCTAGAAGTTCCTGCTAATATTAATCAAAGGGAAGCCGAAAATTTAGCTAGCCAAAACGAAAGAGTAAAAAACCTGCTTAAAGGCCAAAAAATCAAAAAAATTATTTTTGTCCCCAACCGCTTAATTAATTTTGTTGTTGATTAATGAATAAGCAGCTTTCTTTGGTCATTATTTTATTCATTATCGGGTTTGCTATTTATTTTTTGATAAAAAATCCCGCTATTTTTAAATTTAGTTTTAATGCTCCGCTCGGCCTTTCGCCTCTGGTTTCAACCACCACTTCTCCTTCCAAAGAATCAATATCCAGCCGGCCTAGCCGGCCTCCTCAGACTCTTCCGCCTAAAACCCAAATTCAGGAATCGCCGCCGCCCAAAATTACTCCACCCATCGGCTTTTCTGTTGAGCAGCTTTCCCCTGATTATCAAAAAGTTAAAATCTCCTCGGTTTCGGCTTCTAGCTACTCTGGTAATCAAATTTTTTTAAGAGCTAACTATAACAATAAAAATCCCTTTTTGGTCACGGGCTTAAGGATTAAAACCAATAGAGGAGAAATTATTATTCCTCAAGCAGTCAGCGATTATTCTCCTTCGGGCTTGTCTTTACCCGTTGATATTTATCTTAACCCTAACGGCTCAATAAACATTTATGGCTCTTACAGTCCGATAGGTCAAAATCTCCGTCTTAATAAATGTCTTGGTTATCTTAATAATATTTATAAATTTTCTCCGACTTTGCCAAATAACTGCCCCAGCATTGTGGAAAACAACAAAAGTAAAATTTATTCCCTTTCTGGCTATTGCCAAAAATATATTTTTTCCTTGGGTCGTTGCCAAATACCCAGAGCGGATGAAATAAATTTTTTAAGCACCGATTATAACTGCGGTGAATTTTTAAAAGACATTAATCACCGCAGTTGCTATAACGACCATCGTTTTGAAAAAGATTTTTTTTCTGATAAATGGTGGCTTTGGACGGCAACCTTGCCTTTAGACCCCTATCACGACCAAGTTCGACTTTTTGATAAAAAGGGATTATTAATAAACGAATATATTTATTGATTTATTAACTGAAATAAATTTTCAAGTAACTCCTGGCGTATTTAAAAGCCAATTTTAAAAAACCTTGTTTTTCAAAACGACGTTGAGAACTAATAACTTTTAATTGGGGGGTAAAAATAACCTTGCCAGCTTCTCGACTCAGAAGCATGGCAATGGCAGCATCATCACCAAAAAATTTTAAAGGCGGCAAACCGCCAATTTTCTCAATTGCCCAGCGCCAAGCTGCAAAATTTCCGCCGATAATTACGCCGGCTTTTTTTCGAAAGAAAAAATACAAAAATTTATCCAAATAAGAGAGAATAAAATGGACGTAAATAAAATCAAGAATTTTTTTGAAACCTTGAAATTGGTAATCAAAGGGACCGGAAACAGCGGCTACGTCTTTTTGCAAAAGAATTTTTTTAATTTTGGTTAACCAATCAATCGGCGGCTTTGAATCGGCGTCAAGAAAAGCCACAATTTTACCGCGACTTTCCAAAAACCCTCTTTGGCGAGCCATATTGGTTCCTTGCTTAAGTTCTTTTACCACTTTATCAGCCCCAGCGTTTTTCGCCACTTCTGCCGTGGCATCGTTTGAGTTATTATCAACCACAATAATTTCAAAATCTTGCCGAGGCAGATTTTGATTTTTAAGAGCGATGATTGCCAGCTTTATATATCCTTCTTCATTATAAACAGGGATAATCACGGAAAATTTTTTTGAACCCTCTAAAGGCATAGAAAAGTTTCTCTTCTTGATTGTAAAGAATTTTGCTTGAAAAATAAAATCCTTTGTCTAACCGCGCCAAATTTTTAACTCCGAACCTATTTTGACCGGTCTTAGAGAATTTAGGAAAATTTAGAAATTTGAGAAAGTCAGATTTCTTTAGAAAAGGACAAACCTAATCATTGTTTGACACGTTCTATTTAGAGGCATAAATTAAAAGTAGATTCATTGAAAGGAGATTAAGATGAAAGCCGTGAAACGTGAAAGAATTGAACTTCAATGGTTTATTGAACCATTGGACGAAGAAACAAATGAAATTCTGGCTAAGATTTTGCCGGAAGAAAACGCGATTTTTGGCTGCCGAAATGGAAAAAAGAGAACACGGCATAATGTTTGGCTGTGTCAATGCTTTGATGATGTTCGGCGGCTATTAAGAAGCCGGCTCTCGAGAGGCCTTGAGTTTAAAATTTTTTATCGGCAGAAGGGCGAACGAGAAATCACTGAATGTGCCCTTTTATCAAGAGTGCCAAGGAGAAGACTATCAAGAATATCAGGGGAGAAAAAACAAAAAAGAAAGACGAGGAGACGCTCGCCTTAGATATTAGTTGTTTACCCGCCAGAAGAAAATTTTTGTTTGGAAGAAGTTTCTAAACCGCAAGCTTTCGCTTGCGGTTTTTTATTTTTTACAAATCTGATTCAGACCTCCCGCCCAAATTTTGAGTACCCAGAATATTGAAAATAGTTCAAACCCGCCTTTGCTAAAACTTTGAACGGGCAGGCACATTTCGCCCTTCGACAAGCTCAGGACGGGGAGCCCCCCGCCTGCGTGGCCGAAGCCACTCTCGCCTCGCTGGAGCCTTGTGCCACCGCTAAAGCTTTAGGCGACACGCGGTCGGCGTAGCGCGGGTCGGCGAGGGCGAAGGCACGCGAATCCGCCAGCTGGCGGACGGAAAGGCGGCGCTTGCCCGCCGAAGCCTCGGCGCAGGCGGGGAGCCGCACCGGCTTGTCTCTTCGAAGCTTTAGCGAAAGAGGATAACAATTTTCCCGCTTCGCGAGATCTGGCATAGCCACGACAAGTTTTTCTTTGGCGGCAGAAATTATTTTATCAAGCTAAGAGTCGAAAGAACTTTATCACCAACAAGATGAAAAACATTCAAGAAATCAGATTTTTGCTCAAAACCGGATATGTTAAAAACAATAAGATTCCCTCTGGAGTTTTTAAAATAGTAACAGCCGGAATTGCTTCCCCCTCTTGGGCCGCCGGAAATAACTTGTGCCTCCAAAACAGAAATACCATTTTTATTAAGAAGTGTCGGCTCTCCGCTCACAGAATCTATCCATCTCGTATCACAAGCACTTCCCATGCTCAAATAACCTTTAAACCCATTTGGAGAAACTTCATTTTTGTTCACGGGAAATATAATGACACTAAACTGTTCCTTCGTCGCATTAGAAAAAGTGATAGTGTCATACGAAGGCGGGATGGTTCCGGAAATCATTTCACCTCTGTCCAATTTCTTTTGTTCTTTATTTGGGCCGCTCGAAACGGCTTGAAGTTCGGTGGGATATTTAATCTCGAACCCATACTCCTCATTTCTATAAGTTTTCCAATTGGCGGTTTCGTCTTTCGCTAATTCAACATATTTTTCATATTCAATATTGTAAATAAGATAGCTATCATCGAAAAGCTTCACATAATAACTATTGTCGTTATATCCAATATCTCCTTCGCCGGTATATTCTTCATACACTCTTGCATTTACTTTGTATGTTTTTTCGTTAGAGAGGAATTGTACATCTCGAATTTCGAAACGGCCAGTATGAGGATTGGATGTCCCTGCAAACTCTACGGAATCAATAGTTTTGGTAAATTCAGAGTTAAGAAACGGTTTAGCATTTTCGAAATTCCTACTTTGTTTAGCTTTCAGAAATCCAATCACCACCTCTTTGACAGCAGTTTCGTTAACTGGAGGTGTTTGAGTCACAGTGGGGGCCTCTGGCTTTTGCACAAAGACAAAATAGCCAACCAAGCCCACGAGAATAACTACGATTACTACAAGGATGATATTCACAAAACCTTTTTGATTCACATTCGTATGTTTATTAGTTAATAATTTTCGACTTTATGATTAAAAAATTTTCTTTCCCCAAAAATTAAAATATGGTTCGAGCCGATGTTTTTCTCCGGGTTCTTTTGCGGTTTTGAGCGGTGCGGCTCCGCCGCCTTTCTGAATTTTCGCGGGGGGACTTCCTCGCCGCCTTCGGCGGCGACGGCCAGACCCCCAAAAATTGAGCGGCTTCGCCGTTGATCTTTGACAATTTCAAGTTTTTCTATGAGTTAATCATAACTCATTACAGTAAATTTTTCAAGAAAAATGAGCTTGAAAAATTTACTGCTTTGGCGGCAAATTCTTTTAGCTCAGCAAGCTGAACCTCGGATAGACAGGACTTATTCTTTTGGTTTGACAGCTATAAATTTAACGCTGACTATTTTCCCTTGCATTTGGGCTAGTTTTTCTTCCGAAAAAGTAGGAGAAAATTTTTTACCCGGGCAACTTGCCATTTCATCTAATTCTTTTGGGCCAAGAATATGGCGAGCTATAACTTTAAGTTGGCCACATCCTATATCCTGAACTATTTTAAAATACTCATTTTCTGGTATTGCTCCTCCTGTACATCCGGCCCAAATTGACTGAAAGTACTCCCGAACTTTAGGGTCAACATCTCCTATGATAACAATATCAGAAATAGCCAGCCGGCCGCCAGGTTTTAGAATATCAAAGATTTGCTTGTAGACACAGGGCTTACAAGGGCAGAGGTTAATCACGCAGTTAGATATCACTACATCAGCAATATTATCTGGAACCTGAGGGTTTTCTATATCCAACAGAATAAATTCGGCT
>PEUU01000016.1 GCA_002781185.1 Candidatus Jorgensenbacteria bacterium CG03_land_8_20_14_0_80_38_39
TCAAATGAAGAAAAACGATTTGATGTCTGAAAAGAAAACTTTGGAAGAAAAATTATCTGATTTTGAACGAAAAGGCAATCATTGGCTCGAACTCGTGCGAAACTGGATTTTGGATGCCAACCAAGCCAAAAATCTTGCTTCCGCAGAAAATTTTGATGAAATCAAAATGTTTCTGAAAAAAATCGGCTCGAACCAAAAAATCGAGAACCAATCGCTCTCGATTTTTTGGAAATCCCCTTGGGATTACTTGGCGAAAGCTCACGCCGAGGGGCGAAGCCCCGAGGCGGAAAGCTCGCGTTCTCTAAAAATGTGGACCCGAGGAGAATTGGACTCCTGACCTCCGCTTTGCAAAAGCGGCGTTCTACCACTGAACTACGGGCCCGCTATTTCGCTGCCATCCTAAATTTTACAGAAAGTGCGGGATCCTCGCAAATGTAACCACTTGATTCTCTCGCGGACATTGTGCGGGACAAACCGGATGCTCTGCCATCCCGATGCGATTCAAATCATTTGATTTGATTTTGCATCGAGTCCCGACTTTGTCGAGGATCCTCGATAGAATCGGGAGACTCTCGATTTACTAGCAAAGCGAAAGTTTTGGGTTGTGGGCGTGCGTGGACTCGAACCACGGACCCCGTCATTATCAGTGACGTGCTCTAACCAACTGAGCTACACGCCCAAATTTGGGGGTTGGGCCACTCACTAGCTCTTTGCCTGATTTATTTATTTAAATTTAACTTTTCAAAACCACTAATGTCAAATTGTAAAGGCGCTGGCTGTTTAATATGACTTCCGCTTAAGGCGCTATTTAAATTAGAAATGAGGAAAATTAAAAGATAAATTGAAATAGCAATTGTTAAAATGCCTCCCAGACTATTTAAAAGGATAAGTAAAAGTTGTTTTTTGGAATGAGTTTTAAAAAATTTTTTAATGTTGGCAGTCATAAATAATTTAACGGAAGAAAACTCGACCCCGGATTATCATTTGCTGATTATCGTCAACCCGGTTAAGATCTAAATTATCCAAAACGGTCAAGAATTGACTTTTTGTTAATTCTTGGAAGAATTGATTTAACTGATTCGTTCCTCCTTTAACATTTAAATTGAATCCGGCAAAACCAAGAGACGAAGTCGTGGCGAGACTTTCGCCGGTGAAGCTGAAACCAAAATCTATTTTATTTTGACCGGCAATTTGTTGAAGATTTTTGGAGAATTCAATCAGCTGGTCTCGGCCGGGGAGAATACTTTTAAGAACATCTAAATAATTCTTGCCTCTGTCGCTATATTGGGATTTTAAAATTGCCAAAGAGGTCAAATCAGAAGAACGGTTAGCTATTTCTTGACGGGCAAAGATGATTTTTTTAACATAATTTTTAATGTTTGAACCAAAGAAAATTAAACCCGTTGTCCCAGCGCCGATAATCAATATAAAGATTAAAATCTGAAAAGCCAGTTTTTTATAAAAACGATTCATTTCATTTTATTTTACCATATTAAAGGTTAAAATGGCTATAAGGATGAAAAAATTGAATTTAAACGACCCTTTATACCCTAGTCTTTTGAAATATATTCCTCAACCCCCAAAAATGCTTTATTTTTTGGGCGAATTGCCGAATGATGAAATTCCCAAAATTGCCATTGTCGGCACGAGAAAAGCCACAACTGAAGGAAAGTTAATTGCCAAAAAAATCGCTTACGACCTTTCAGAAATGGGGATAATAATTGTCAGCGGTTTAGCTCTCGGAATTGACGCCGCCGCTCATCAAGGCGCTGTTAGAGCTCAAGCTAAAACAATAGCGGTTTTAGCTAATGGTTTGGATGAAATTTATCCCCGTCAGAATGCCAATTTAGCTCAAGAGATTTTAAGTTTAGACGGGGCAATTATTTCGGAATATCCGCCGGGAACTCCGGCTTATCCGGAGCAGTTTTTGGCCAGGAACAGAATCATCAGCGGTTTAAGCTTAGCCACGTTAATTGTTGAAGCGCCCATTCATTCCGGTTCTTTGGTGACCGCCCGTTATGCCCTGGAACAAGGCCGAGAAGTTTTTATCGTCCCCGGTCCGGTTAACCATTCTAATTATGAAGGCTCTCATTTTTTATTGAGAGAAGGCGGCCGGCTAGTGACAAAAGCCGAAGATGTTATAGAAGACTTAAACTTAGGCGAAAAATTAAAAACTAAAGTTGAGAGCAGTAAAAATGATTTTGGAAACGACGAAATAACGCAGAAAATTTTAGATTCTCTCGGTCTCAAAAAAGGCGGCCTGACTATTGACGAAATCATTAAAAATACTAATCTTGAACCTCAGGTGGTTAATCAAAGTCTCACCTTTTTGATTTTTAAAGGAAGGGTTAAGGAAAGACTCGGCAAATACAGTAAAATAAAATGAATTTAATAATT
This sequence comes from Candidatus Jorgensenbacteria bacterium CG03_land_8_20_14_0_80_38_39, assembly GCA_002781185.1. Lineage (GTDB taxonomy): Bacteria > Patescibacteriota > Minisyncoccia > UBA6257 > GWB1-50-10. Next base: position 2,398 of record PEUU01000016.1, read on the forward strand.
GTTGAAAGTCCAACTAAATCAAAAACTCTAAAAGGGTTTCTTGGAAAAGAATACGAGGTTCTCGCGACCAAGGGCCATATTCGCGACCTGCCTAAAAGCAAACTTGGCATTGATATTGAGAATAATTTTGAGCCGCAGTATGTGATTCCGACCAAAGCCAGAAAAACGGTTAGTCAACTTAAAAAAGAAGCGGAAAAAGCCGAGAGGGTGGTTTTAGCCACGGACGCGGACAGAGAAGGCGAAGCCATTGCTTGGCATCTCGCCCAAATTTTAAATTTGGGCGAAATAAAAAATCAATCCTTCGATAAACTCAGGATTGACCCTGAGCGAAGTCGAATGGGTCAAAAATCAAAAATCAAAAATATTGAACGGATTGTTTTTCATGAAATCACTAAGCAGGCTATTGAAGAAGCTCTGAAAAATCCTCGGAGTATTGATATGAATTTGGTTAATGCTCAGCAGGCCCGCCGGATTCTTGACCGTTTGGTCGGCTACAAACTCTCGCCCTTTTTGTGGGAAAAGGTGATGAAAAGGCTTTCGGCCGGCCGAGTTCAATCCGTGGCTTTAAGATTAATTGTTGAAAGAGAAGAAGAAATTAAAAAATTCAAATCGCAGGAATATTGGACCATTGAAGCCTTGCTAAAGAAAGTTTCTCCCTATGTTGGGGCGAATAAAGCGAAGCAATCCCCTCCTGACACATTTACTGCCTTACTTCATAAAATAAATGACGAGGTAATTTCAAGATTAAGAATAAAAACCAAAGAAGAAGCACAAAGAATAGTTGACGAGCTGATGGATTGCCAGTTTAAAGTTTTAAAAGTTGAAAAGAAAGAAATCCAGCGTATTCCTCCGCCGCCGTTTATTACCAGCACCTTGCAGCAGGAAGCTTCAAAACGTTTGCGATTTTCCGCCAAGCAAACAATGCGTTTAGCTCAAAATCTTTATGAAAGCGGTTTAATCACTTATATGAGAACCGACTCTTTAAACATTGCTAAAGAATTTGCCCTCGCCACTAAAAATTGGATAGGGGGGGAATTTGGTTTCTTGTATGCTGCCCAAGCTCCCCGTTTTTTTAAAACCAAATCAAAATTAGCCCAAGAAGCTCACGAAGCTATCAGGCCAACTAATCTCAATTTCAGTCCGGAAAAAATAAAAGAAAATCCCCAAGAGCAAAAACTTTACGAATTAATTAGAAATCGTTTCTTGGCTTCCCAAATGCCTAAAGCTATTTTTGAATTTACGACTGTTGAAATATCAGCCCATTCAATCAACGGAGGAAATTATATTTTAAACGCCAGCGGCAACATTCTTCGTTTTGACGGCTTTTTAAAAGTTTGGCCAATAAAGTATGAAGAAAAAGAACTGCCTGAACTTAAAGAAAACGAACCTTTAGAGCTTAGGGAAGCAAAAAAAGAACAGCATTTTACCGAGCCGCCAGCCCGCTACAACGAGGCTTCGCTTATTAAAGTTTTGGAAGAATGCGGCATCGGCCGACCCTCAACTTACGCGCCTATCATTTCGGTTATTCAGGAAAGAAACTATGTTGAAAAGAATGAACAGCGGCGTTTCCAGCCAACGTCAATCGGCGGATTGGTTAATAAAATTTTGGTGGAGAATTTTCCGGAAATTGTTGATATCCAGTTTACGGCCAAAATGGAAAATGAACTTGATGAAGTCGCCAGGGGCAAAAATAGTTGGCAGGGAATATTAGAAGGATTTTATAGACCTTTTTCAAAAAACCTGGAAGAAAAATATCTAACCGTTAAAGAACAAAAGCCGGTTGTTGAAAAGACTAATGAGGTTTGTGAAAAATGCGGCAAGCCGATGGTTGTCAAATTTGGCCGTTTCGGTAAGTTTTTAGCCTGCTCCGGTTTTCCCGAATGCCGGAATACGCGGACTTACGCGGACCTAACGCGGACAAACGCGGAAAACGGACAGGAAGTGCTTATAAATTGTCCAAAGTGTCAAATCGGTAAAGTCGTCAGGCGCCGAACCAAAAAGGGCCGTTTCTTCTACGGCTGTTCCCGTTACCCGGATTGCGATTATGCGACTTGGGAAAAACCAAATAAAGAAAAGATGAACTAATTTTAGTCACGTGATATGCGATCGCATAACACGTGACTAAATATTTTTGAGATATTAAAAGGAGAGGTGATATTTTAAAATTTGGTTAAGACTTCTGGGCCTTGACTGGTAATAGCCACTGTTTTTTCAAAGTGGCTGGTTAAACTTTTGTCTTTCGTGGCGAAACTGCCATCGAAGCATTCCTTAATGTCCGGTGAACCAACGCTCAGCATCGGTTCAATAGCCAAAACCATTCCTTGTTTTAATTTTAAACCCGTTGCCGGCCGTCCGTAATTGTAAACCACTGGCTCTTCGTGAAGTTCAAAACCAACGCCGTGGCCGGTTAAACTTTTAATAATTTTAAAATTGGTTTTTCCAATCGTACTTTCAATTGCCCAACCGATGTCGCCCAAGCGTTTTTCCGGCCAACATTGGGAGATGGCTTTTTCTAAAGCCAAAGCCGTGGTTTTAATTAATTTTTTGGCGGTTTTAGAAATCGGCGGGATTCCAATGGTTAAAGCGGCATCAGTAATGTAATTTTGATAATTGATGCCGGCGTCAATTTTTAAAATATCCCCCGGTTTAAGAATGTAATCTGAAGGCAGGCCGTGAACCACCTGCTCATTAACAGAAGTGCAAATCGTGGCCGGAAAAGGCTTAGAATTGGCTTCGGGTTTGTAGCCCAAAAAAGCCGAAGTCGCGCCGACCTCTTTAAGAAATTTTTGAGCCATTTCATCCAAATATTTTAGTTCAATACCGCTTTTGACTTCTTTTTTTAAAATTTGAAGAAGGCGGCTGAGGATTTTTCCCGAAGCCCTTAAACCCTGAAGATCTTTTTCATTTTTTAGCTCAACCATTGAGATTAAATTTAAAGTTTATATTTTAAATTTGCTGAATAATTTCGCTGATTTTTTGAAAAATCAAATAGGGTAATTTTTGGGCGTTAACTTCTTGGATTTTATAACCTCGGCGTTTTAATTCTTGAAAAACAGGAAAGGTTCTGCTTCGGTACTCTTTTAAGCGGATTTTTATCACTTCCGGATTGTCAAGGCTTCTCTTTCTCATTTTGCCGCCGCAAAAAGCGCAGTTTTTAATCCTGGCTCTAGCTAAAAGCGGCAAGCCGCAAACCGAACAAACCCAACGCTCGCTATTCCTTTTGATAGAGATTTTATCCGGAATATTTAATTTTAGAATTAAGATATTTTTTCGGCCGTAAAGTTTATTTAACAAAGCTATGAGACCCTGATGCCGGGAGTCGCCAAAAGCTTCAAACATTGTCCGGGGCGAGCCGCTGTAAACAATATTTTGACCTGATTGAGCAATTTTTTCCGTGGCTTGTTTTATCGTCTTGAGTATCCACGATGGAGTACAAAGTTTTCCGGTGTCAAAATTTTTTCTTTCTCTTTGAAGAACCGGATCCTTGAGAGCGCCAGGAGCATAAAGCAGATTTTCCTCGTAGCGTCCCGTATCAAAATGGACGAAATTAAATTTTCTCGCTAAAAGTTCGGCTTGAGTGCCTTTGCCCGAGCCTGGCGGTCCAAAAATAATCACGACTTTTTTCATCATTTATTTTTCTTGCTTAAATTATACCTTCGTATTCTCTAATTGTTAACTGCGATTCAATTTGTTTCATAACTTCCAAGGCGACGGCCACAACAATTAAAAGAGCCGTGCCGCCAATGGTCAAAGCTTGAATGCCGGTAATCATTTGAGTCAAATAAGGCAAAATTGCTATAGCCCCCAAAAAAATTGCTCCGCTCAAAGTTATTCTATTGACAATGTGTTGAATAATTTGAGCTGTTCCCCTACCCGGTCTGACGCCGGGGATAAAACCGCCGCTTTGTTGAAGATTTTTGGAAATTTCTTTGGGGTCAAAAGTAATGGCTGTATAAAAATAAGTGAAAACCACTACTAAAACAAAATAAATTAAACTATAGATAGGAACGTTATTGAAGAATTTAGAAACCAGTTCATTAAGATAAAGGGAAAGATTGGGAGAAACCGCGGAAATGGCTTGAGCCAAAAATTGGGGGAAAAGCAAAAAAGAGAGGGCAAAAATTATAGGGATAACTCCGGCTTGATTAACCCTTAAAGGCAAATAAGTGGAAACGCCGCCGTAAAGCTTGTTACCTCTAACCTGTTTGGCGTAAGAAATGGGAATTTTTCTTTCACCCTCGTTGATAAAAGTAACCCCGGTCACCACCACAATTGCCAAAATGATGAAAGCGGCATAAGTCGGCAGGGCCGTCGGTGTATAACTTAAGATGCTGGAAATGACGTCTTGGGGCAGTCTACTGACGATACCGGCAAAAATAATCAAAGAAATGCCATTACCGATTTTGTATTCGGAAATTAATTCGCCGATCCAGGTTAAAAGCAGACTGCCGGCGGTAATGATTAAAATATTGCTTAACATTGTTACCGGAGACAGATGTTCCAAAACCTGCCGGGAAATCAAAAGATTGAGAAAGCCGTAAGCCTGAAGGCCGGCCAAGGGGACGGTTAAATATCGGCTGTAGCGGTTGAACTTGATTCTTCCCTCCGCTCCTTCTTCATAATAAGCTTTTTTGAGCTGGGGAAATATAATGGTTAACAGCTGCATAATAATTGTGGCAGTAATATAAGGACCGACGCCGAGCATCATCACGGATAAATTAGAAAGACCGCCGCCGGAGAAAATATTTAAAAAACCAAAAAGTTGGTTGGAGGAAAAAAATTCATTCAGTTTGGCGGCGTCAATGCCGGGAATAGGAATAGCGGCTAATAAGCGAAAAACAAACAGCAGAAAAACCACCATCAGGATTTTTTTTCTTAAATCCGGAATTTTAAAAATTTGGATAATCTTGGTCATTTTATTGAATTATCCTGCCGCCGGCTTGTTCTATTTTTATTTTAGCAGATTTTGAAGTTTTAATACCTTTAATTTCCCAGCTTTTTTTCGTCCGGCCTTTACCTAAAATTTTAACTTCTTGAGATAATTTTTTTATCATCCCCTTTTCTAACAAAATTTCTTTGTTAATTTTTTGACCGTTTTTAATTATTTTTTCTAAATCATCAATATTGAGAATGACCGGCTTCTTTTTAAAGGGTTTATTTTTTACGCCTCTTAATTTGGGCAACTTTAAAAAAAGTTCCCTCTCCGCTGGTTTGATTTTGGCTCCGGCTCGAGCCTTTTGACCTTTTTGTCCCCGGCCGGAATAAGTTCCTCTTTTACCGCCCCGGCCGATCCTTTTTTTAACCTTATTTTTATGAATTGGTTGAAGTTGATGAAGTTGCATAGTAAAAATTTAAAATTTGCTAATTTTTTCTGGCCCCGTTAGATTAATATTATCTAACGTCTTTATTTTCTTTAAAGCCTCTATCGTGGCTAAAGCATTGGTTAATTTATTGGGCGTCCGGCCAAGAATTTTGGCGGAAACATCTTTGACGCCGGCTAATTCTAAGACGATACGGCAAGCCCCGCCAGCAATCAAACCGTGGCCGGCCGAAGCCGGCTTTATTCTTACTTTAGCCGCGCTATATTTAGCTTCGGTTTCATAAAGAATGGTCCGACCTTCTTTTAATTTCAAAGTCAAAAGATTTTTTTGGGCTTGGCGCCGAGCTTTTTCAATAGCTTGAGAAGGGTCTGCCCCTTTAGCCACGCCAACGCCGACTTTGCCGGCTAAATTACCGAGAACCACCGTGGCTCGAAAACTGAAACGTTTGCCGCCAGCCACAACACGCGTTACTCGGCGTAAATCCAAAACTCGTTCTTGAAATTCGCTTTTTTTGGGTCGGGGATAATTAATTCTCATAAATTAAATTATTAAACCATTTTTTCTGGCGGCTTCAGCAAGAGCTTTAATCCGACCGTGGTATTGATAGCATTTTCGGTCCAAAACTGCTTTTTTAACGCCTAATTTTTGGGCCCTTTCGGCAATTAACTTGCCGATTTCTTCGGCAATTTTTGTTTTTGTCATTTTTTTATTTTTTAGCTCTAAAGATGAAGCCGAAGCCAAAGTTTTTTGGCTTTTGTCGTCAATTAGCTGGACGTAAATATGAAGGTTGCTTCTAAACAAAGAAAGCCGCGGTCTTCTTTTTTCTTTCAAGATTCTTTTTCTGACTCTTTGCTCCCGCCTTTTTCTAACTTTATTAAGAAGTTTTCTTTTATTCATAATTTGTTGCTTTTTAATTTTTGATTTAAGCCGGAGCGCCGGTTCCGACAGCTTTTTTGCCAGCTTTCCGGCGAATAACTTCATTTTCATAATGGAATCCTTTGCCTTTATAAGGTTCGGGTTTTTTTAAAGCTCGGATTTCAGCCGCCGCCTGACCAACTAAATCCTTTTTTTTGCCCTTAATTTTTAAAATTGTATTTTTAATCACTTCAAAGGTAATGCCGGCCGGTATTTCATAATAAACAGGATGGGAAAAGCCGAGATTAAGAATAAGTTTGTTATTTTCTAAACTCATCCGATAGCCGATACCTTCTAAAATCAGGGTTTTTTCAAAACCGTTTGTTAATCCCTCAATGGCATTTTGGCTCAAAGCTCTAATGGTGCCCCACTGGCTTTGAGTTTCTTTTGAATCCTTCAAAAGGGAAAACTTCAGCTCCTTATTTTCAATGACTGCTTTTATCTCCGGCGGGATTTCTAAGGAGATTTCATCACCTCCCTTTTTAAAGATAATTTTATTTTCTTGGATTTCTACGTTTAGACCATCAGGAATTTTAACGGGCTTTTTTCCTATTTGTGACATATTTTACCACACGCCAAATAATAATTGACCGCCGACCTTTTCTTTTTTAGCCATTTCGCCGTTTTTAATGCCTTTTGAAGTTGAAAGAATAAGCAAACCGTAGCCGCTTTTAATACTGGGCAATTTCCGGTAGCCGCAGTAATTTTTAACTGAGGGCTTGCTAAAAAATTTAAAACCCCGGATTGGCCTTTTCCCTTTCAAAAAAATTTCTAACTCTTTTTTTAACGGCTTGCCTTTTAATTCAATTTTATCCAAAAAACCGGCTTGGCAAAGTTCTTCGGCAATGGCCAATTCCATTCTTCCGTAGCCCGTCCTTAAAGTTTTCCGGCCGGCGGCTCGGGCATTTTTAATTTTTGTCAAAAAATTTAAATACATGCCAAAAAATAATTTCTAATTTCTAATTTCTAATTTTTAAAGTTATTACCATGATGCTTTCTTTACTCCGGGAATTTGACCGCGACTGGCTAATTCTCGAAAGCAAATTCGGCAAAGATTAAAATCTTTAAGATAGCCCCGTTTTCGGCCGCAGCGAAAACACCGTCTGACAAGACGCGTTGAATATTTGGGTTTTTTTTTAGCTCGGGCAATAACTGAAGTTTTAGCCATAATTATTTCTTTAATGGTATTCCGATTCTCCTGTATAAATCAATAGCCTCTTCACGTTTTCTAAGAGCCGGGATGATTGTTATTTGAAGTCCAAAATCAACCTTGGATTGTTCGGGATTAATTTCCGGAAAAACAAATTGTTCGCGGAATCCTATGTTTAGATTGCCTCCGCTGTCAATATTTTTTAAATCCAGTCCCCGAAAATCTTTTACCCGAGGCAAAACAATATGAATAATTTTGGCTAAAAAATCCCAAAGCCGACGCCGGCGCAAAGTTACTTGCAATCCTATAATATCGCCGGTTCGACTTTTAAAGCCGGCAATTGATTTTTTGGCCCGCCTTAAAGTCGGTTTTTGACCGGTAAGCAAAGCTGTTTCTTTCGTAATTTCCGGAAGAATTTTTTCTTCAAACTGGTTTTGCAGTCTTAGTTTGCCAACGCCAATACTAACCACCACCTTTTCTATTTTCGAGGAAAAATTTTCTTGAAGATTATCTTTCATTTTTTAAATTATTTTTAAACATTGGCTTGGCATTTTTTACAATAACGCTTTTTAACTCCATTTTCCCAGCGAAAACCGATTCGCGTAGTTTGGTGACAAGCCGGACAAATCAAAGCCGCATTGGCAACATTCAATGGCCTAGCTACTTGAACGACTTCTCCTTTTTCTCCTTGACGTCTGGGCCGAACGTGCTTTTTAAAGAGATTTAATCCCTCAACGGTTAATCGCTGATTTCGAGGGTTAACGGCAATAACTTTTCCGCTTTTGTTTTTATCCTTCCCTTTTAAAATTTTAACCGTATCGTTTTTTTTGATTTTCATAGCAGTTCTTTTGCCATTGAAGCAATGGTTCCATAACCTTTTTCTTTAATTTCTCGCGGCAGGGGCCCAAAAATTCTGGTTGCTCGAGGCTCTTTTTTATCAACTAAAACAACGGCGTTATCATCAAATTTAATATAAGAACCACCCGGCCGGCGGAAAGCTTGTCTTTGTCTGACAACCAAAGCTCTGACAATGTCTTTTTTCTTAACAAGTTTGCGAGGCTCAGCTTCTTGGACCGAAGCGACAATGATATCGCCAATTCGGGCGTAACGTTTTTTGCTTCCTCCCAAAATTCTAAAACAGCGGACGGTTTTAGCTCCGCTATTATCTGTAACTTTAAGTATGGTTCGTTCTTGTATCATAGAGTTAGTAGTTAGAAGTTAGGAATTAGGAGTTAGGAATGAGGACTAATTTCTCCATTAAATTTTTTGAATTATTCTCCACCGCTTTTCTTTGCTCAGCGGCCTGGTTTCTTGGATTACGACCTTGTCTCCAAGGCGATATTTATTTTCTTCATCATGAGCCTTAAATTTTTTGCTGACTTTATAATATTTAAGATAAAGCGGATGTTTTTTGAGACGGGTTACCTCCACCACTTTGGTTTTAGACATTTTATCAGAAGTAACTACGCCTTTTAATTTTCTTTTCATATTTTTATTTTTTCTCTTTGATTTATTAAAGTTAAAATTTGAGCAATGCTCTTTCTAATTTGTTTGACTTCTTTAATATTTTTCACCTTTCCTTCTACCAGTTCGGAACGCAAATTGGCTAACTTTTCATAAAGAGGATTTAAATCTTTTTGCAATTCGGCAACAGATTTATTTTTTAATTCTTGAAGTTGCTGTTTTTTCATATTTTACTTAACAATGATTTTTGTTTTTACCGGCAATTTATGACCGGCGACTCGCAAGGCAGAGCGGGCGGTCTTTTCATCCACGCCGTCTATTTCAAAAAGAACCCTCCCGGTTTTAACAGGAAAAACGTAATGGTCAATATCGCCTTTTCCTCCTCCTAAAGTGACTTCTGGCGGCAATTTAGTAACCGGCTTATCCGGGAAAATTCTTATCCAAAGCTTGCCTGCCCCTTTCAAAGAATGGCTGATGGTTTTTCGGGCCGCCTCAATTTGAGCGGCCGTTACCCAACTGGCTGATTGAGCTTGCAAGCCGAAACGACCAAAATTTAAGGTCACTCCCCGGGTTTCCTTAAATCTTTTTCTTGACCTCCCTTTTTGCCACTTTCTATGTTTTTGTTTTTTTGGTTGAAGCATAGTTTTAGAATCTAGAAACTAGAAAATAGAATCTAGAATTCCGTTTATTCTATTTTCTATTTTCTACTTTCTATTTTCTCGTTGAACACTTCTCCTTTATAAATCCAAACTTTGACTCCAACGGTTCCATAAGAATTAAAAGCCGTGGCTTCGCCGTAGTCAATATTTGCCCTTAAGGTGCTGAGCGGCATTTGTCCTTTTGCCAACCAGTCATAACGAGAAATGGTGGCGCCGTTTAGCCGACCGGACATTCTTATTTTTGCCCCCTGAACTCCCCGATACTGCATAATATTGCTTAAAAACTTTTTCATTACCGAACGGTAACGCAATCTTTTTTCCAGTTCAAAGGCAATTTGTTGGGCCATAACCGGCGCCGAGACTTCGGTGCGATTTAATTCCTCAACATTCAAATTCAACACGATATCTTCGGGTTTATTATTTTTTTGTCTCAGCCGCCTTAATTGTTTTAGAAGGGAATTTTTTAATTCTTCAATGCCCTTTCCGCCCCGGCCGATTATCAAACCCGGCCGGCTGGCTCTGATTGAGATTTTAATTTGCTCGCCGGTTCTTTCAATTTCAATGGCATCAATTCCGGCGGTTAAAATTTTATTCTTAATAAATTCCCTTATAAAATAATCTTCCTCAATAAAAAATCGGAGGTTTTTCTTAAAAAACCAGCGGCTTGACCAGTTTTTATTCAAACCAAGACGAAAAGAAATTGGATTTATTTTTGTAGCCATATTAGTGGACCAATTAAATTACCTTTCTTCGGAAAAATTTTTTGAAAAAACCTTTTGCGGGTTTCGGCTGAAATTTGGAAATCGGTTCTTTTTCTTTTCCCTCAGTTTTGGCTTTTTCTTTTTTCTTTTTGGAAGCTCCCTTTTGCTTTTTTGGTTTTACCATAAAAGTAAATCGCGGAGTTATTTTATCAGAAACGGCTAAAGTTAAGGTTAAATGACTGGTTTTTCTTTCAATAGTATTAGAACTGCCTCTGGCTCGCGGTATCCAGCGTTTTGATTTCGGACCTTGGTCAACCCGAATTTCTTTAATAAAAAGTTTGTCAGTTGGAAGCTTAAAATTTTTTTCGGCATTACTGATTGCGGAATGCAAGAGCTTTAAAATCGGGACGGCCGCTCTTGTTGGCGATAATCTTAAATAAGCCTCGGCTTCTTGAACCGGCAAATTCTTCAGAGAAGAAGCTGCCAGCCGCACTTTGCGGGGAGCTATCCGTAAGTATTTTAATTTAGCAATAACGGGTCTGTCCATATAAATTATTTATTAGGTCCAGCGGTTTTTGAAGCGGCTTCGGTTGAGCCGGTCGCGGCTTTTTGTTCTAATCCCCGCTGTATCTTACCGCCGTGTTTAATAAATTTCCGGGTGGGAGAAAATTCTCCCAGCCGGTAACCGACCATATCTTCCGTTATTTTAACCTCAATAAAATTCTTGCCGTTGTGGACGCCAAAAATAAATCCGACCATTTCCGGAGAGATTTCGCTGTCCCGAGCCCAAGTTTTAATGACGGTTTTCTCCTCGGGCTTCAGCCGGCTAATCTTTTTCAAAAGTTTGGGGTCAACGTAAGGACCTTTTTTGGAACTTCTGGACATACTATTTTCTCCTTTTAATTATAAACTTGTTTGACCATTTCTTTTTGTTGCGGGTTCTGTGACCGCCGGTAATTTTACCCCACTTGGTCTTTGGTCTTTTAGTTCCTCGTTTACTTCGCCCCTCGCCGCCGCCGTAAGGATGGTCTCTTGGGTTCATTGCTGAACCGCGAACTGTTGGCCGAATGTTTAGCCAACGCGAACGGCCGGCCTTGCCAATAGTTATTGAGTTATGTTCGGGATTGGAAAGTTGGCCGAGGGAAGCGTAATTATCCCAAGGAATTTTTCGAGTTTCTTTAGAAGGCAATTGAATTTGAGTATAGCCGTTTTCATTGGCCAAAACTTGAGCCGAAGAACCGGCCGAACGAACTAATTTGCCCCCCCGACCTTTAATTACTTCAACATTATAAACAAAAGTGCCCACCGGAATCCTTTTAAGCTGGGTTCGGTTGCCAACAACTAGCGGCGCTTCAGCCGAGGAAATAATTTTATCGCCGATTTTTAATCCTTGGGGAGCTAAAATATAACGTCTTTCGCCGTCGACAAAAATAACTCGGGCAATAAAAGCGCTGCGATAAGGGTCGTATTCAAGGGTTTCCAGTTTTGCCGGAATATCAAATTTATCTTGTTTAAAATCCACCAGACGGTAAAGAATTTTATTGCCGCCGCCTTGATGTCTGACAGTAATTCTTCCTTGATTGTTCCGGCCGGCATGTTTTTTCAAACGCTTGCTTAATCCTTTAAGAGGTCTGGCTCCTTTGGTTAAAAGCGAGTAAGTGACAACCGTCAAATGCCGGCGTGAAGGAGTGGAAGGATGATAATTTTTCATATTATTTTACCGTTGAAATATTTATTTTTTCGCCGGGCATTAAAGTAACAATAGCTTTTTTAAATGCCGGCCGACGACCCAACCGATTACCGAACCGTTTTATTTTGCCCGATTGTTTAATAATGTTAACGCCTTTAATTTTTACATTATAATGTTTTTGAATCTCTTGCCGAATCATTTTTTTATTAGCTGATTTTTCCACCAAAAAGACGTACTGATTAAATTTTTGTAAATTAGCGGCTTTTTCGCTGGTTAAAGGATATTTAACAACCCTTTTAAATGAAGCTGAAAGCGGCGCTGTTTTGACAGAGACCGCGGTTTTAATTTCAGGGGCCCACTTTTGTGGGAGGGTGGTGGGTGGGTTGTAGTCTTTCATTTCTGACTTTTCTTCTTTTTCTTCCTCTTTTGACTTTTTGAAAATTTTTAGTGCGTTCATTTTAATTTATTATAATGGTTAACAAATTGATTAACTGCTTCTTTTTCAAAAAATACATATTTATGAGCCAACAAATTATAAACATTCAAAGAATCGGGCATTTGAACATCAACTTTTTCAATATTCCTGGCTGCCAAAGCTACTTGGCTATTGCTTTTATCGGGAATGCAAAGTAAACTGACCGGTTTGGGGAAAAAAATTTTTAAAATTTTGGCAAAGTTTTTAGTTTTCAATTCTTTAAGCTTTAAGTCTTCAATGAATTTGATTTCTTGGCCGGCTAATTTTTTTGATAAGACGCTAAAGATGGCTTGCCTTTTCATTTTTTTATTAATTTTTCGGCTGAATTTTTTCTCCTTTCGCGGTCCGAAAACGACTCCGCCGCCGGCCCACAAAGGCGAACGGATGGAACCGTGTCTGGCGCGGCCGGTATGTTTTTGCCGCCAAGGTTTTCTGCCTCCTCCCCTTACTTCCCCTCTGGTCTTGGTATGGGCCAAGGGTTTTCGCCGATTGGCTCGCTGGGCCAATAACACTTGGTGAATTAAATCCGGTTTCCAAGAAACGGCAAAAATTTTATCGGGCAAATCAATCGTCCCTACCTTTTTATTTTCTTGATTAAAAACTTCGGCTTTCATAATTCAATTTGAATTTTTGTTCCTTTCATCCCCGGCACGGCTCCTTTAATCATCAAGAGGTTTTTTTTCAAATCAAAACTGACAATTTTCTTTTTTTCGGTTATTCTTTTTTGTCCCATATGGCCGGCCATTTTCCTTCCTTTGATTACCCGCTGAGGCGCGGTTGCTCCGATGGAACCCGGCGCCCGTAAACGGTCTTTTTGGCCGTGACTTTTCGGCCCGCCGCTAAAGCCGTGACGTTTGACAACTCCTTGAAATCCCCGACCCTTGCTCAAACCGCTGATTTTTACTATTTGGTTTTCTTTTATCTCTGTTGGAAATTCTTTCGGCTGGTCAACTAAAAGTAAAACCGTTACCGGAATCACTTTATCTTCTTTCCAAATCTGGCTCATATTTAATTTTTTGGCCAAAATTTTCATATTTTTTAGCAATATTTATCACATTAACCAAAACACCGAGATTTAGCTCGGTGTTTTGGAATCTCTTGAGCTAACTCCTTTTCAATCTAAACTAATTTTTCATTACTGTCAACAAACTTAGAAATTTCGCGAAGAATCTTATTCTTGTAGAGCATCTAACATTGTCGCCCAGACACTGCCAGTTTTCTTTCAATCCGAGCCACCCGGTCTTTGAGGGCTTCCAGTTCATGGCGATAAATCACATTATTAAGTTTCTTTTTAATGTCAGCAACCTCCTGTCTAATTTCTGCGAGAGCCCGTTCAACTAAACTTATATGATTATGAAGATAATTAATGTCGTCATCAAGTTTATTGAAACGGCCGGCTGTCTCTCCCCGAAAATCTGAAATTTCTCTGTGAATATCTGAAATTTCTCTGTTAATACCTGAAAAATTTTTATTAACGCCGGAAAATTTTTTATGAACATCTAAAAACTCAACTTGAACTAATCTAGCCAAGCCGTCAATGGTGGTAATTTTTTTGTGGTTTTTTTGTTTCATACTCCGTTTTATAATTCTATCCTTCTTTTATTTCAATATCAACGCCAGCAGGCAAATTAAGTTCGGTTAAAGATTCAATGATATTTGATTGAGGGTTAAGAATATCAACCAAGCGTTTATGGACTCTTAATTCAAACTGCTCCCGAGATTTTTTATGGACAAACGTTGAACGATTAACAGTATATCGTTTAATTTCCGTCGGAAGCGGAATTGGACCGATGACTTCACCGCCTCGGCGTTTAATAGCTTCAATAATTTGTTTGACCGAATTTTCAATTAACTTGACGTCGTAAGCTTTGATTCGCAAACGCAATTTCTCGTTTTTGACCGGTTCGTTTTTTTTCATACCTTGCCTTTATACAAAATACAAACCGAGGAAGCCGGATAAATTTTATTTAACAATTTTGTTAATGACCCCCGCCCCGACGGTTTGTCCTCCTTCACGAATAGCAAATCTTTGTTTTTCTTCCAAAGCTACAGGAGCAATTAATTTAATGGATAAATTAGCGGTATCGCCGGGCATAATCATTTCCAATCCTTGAGGTAAGGTAATTTCACCCGTCACATCGGTTGTTCGCAAATAAAATTGAGGTTTGTAACCGGTGAAGAAAGGCGTGTGGCGTCCGCCTTCTTCTTTGCCTAAAACATAAACCTCGGCATTAAATTCCGTGTGAGGAGTAATGGTGCCGGGTTTAGCCAAAACCTGTCCCCTTTCCACTTCTTCTTTTTTAATGCCTCTCAACAAAACGCCGATATTATCGCCAGCTTGTCCTTCGTCCAAAGTTTTATTGAACATTTCAACGCCCGTGACTATTACTTTTTGAGTCGGCCGCAAACCAACAATTTCCACTTCTTCATTGAGCTTGACAATCCCCCTTTCTACTCTACCAGTAACAACCGTCCCCCGGCCCTCAATTGAAAAGATGTCTTCAATCGGCATCAGAAAAGGCTTGTCAATTTCTCTTTTCGGTTCAGGAATGTAATCATCAAGAGCTTTTACTAAGTCAAGAATCGGTTTGGCTTCCGGTTCGTCCGCTGATTTAACGTTTAAAGCTTTCAGAGCGGAACCGCGAATAATTGGAATTTCATCGCCCGGGAAATCATACTTTTTCAGAAGTTCGCGGATTTCTGATTCAACCAAATCAATTAATTCAGGGTCGTCAACCATATCAACTTTATTAAGGAAGACAACCATTGCCGGCACGCCGACTTGGCGAGCTAAAAGAATATGTTCTCTTGTCTGCGGCATCGGACCGTCAGCTGCCGAAACAACCAAAATAGCGCCGTCCATTTGAGCCGCGCCGGTAATCATATTTTTGATGTAATCGGCGTGACCCGGACAGTCAATGTGAGCGTAGTGTCTTTTATCGGTTTCGTATTCCGAGTGATGAATGGCAATGGTAATGCCTCGGGCTTTTTCTTCCGGAGCATTATCAATTTGTTCCACTGATTCCGCCTTTTTAATTAGACCCTTAAAAAGTAAAACGCGCATAATAGCCGCGGTCAAAGTAGTTTTGCCGTGATCAACATGACCGATTGTCCCAATGTTAAGATGGGGCTTTGTCCGTTGAAATTTTTGTTTTTCTGCCATTTTTGTTCAAAAGCGAAGTCTTGATAACAAAGCTATCGAGACGATTGATTACAAAAATGAGCGTCCTGCTCTAATTTTGCTATCACTCCTCCGCTAAATTATGTTTTATCGACCTTTTTAATTTTCCTCTAGATCCTCTTTTTATTTTTTCGACCTATAATTAAGTATTAACTTTAATTCTTATTGATGTTATTGGACTTGTCAAGCCGGTGGGTAATGCTACAACATTCTGGAAAATCCAAGATTTTTAATTAGATATTTTAATTAAATAAAATGCAATATATAACTACAAATTAAATCAGCATTAATCAGTGTTTATTTTATTTTTTCTTTCCTTCAATAATAGCTTGAGTAACATTGGTCGGCACTTCATCGTAATGAGAAAATTCCATATTAAAGCTGCTCCGGCCCTGAGTCATTGAACGCAAGCTGGTAATGTAACCGAACATTTCTGCCAGCGGCACCAAAGCATCAATAATTTTCACATTAGTTCTTTCGCTCAAAGTTTTTATTTGACTTCTTCTGGAACTTAAATCAGCTGTCACGTCCCCTAAGAAATCCGGAGGAGTGATTACTTGGACTTTCATTATCGGCTCCAAAAGAATAGGACTGGCCCTTTTAGCCGCTTCTTGTAAAGCAATTGAACCGGCAATCTTAAAAGCCATTTCCGAAGAGTCAACCTCATGGAAAGAACCATTGTAAAGAGTCACCTCAATGTCCGTGATTGGATAGCCGGCTAAAATTCCTTTCCCCAAGGCTTCTTTAACCCCTTTTTCAACAGCCGGAATAAATTCTTGGGGGATTATTCCGCCTTTAATGGCATTAACGTATTCAAAGCCCTTACCGCGTTCCAGCGGTTCAACCTTTAGCCAAACATGACCATATTGACCATGGCCGCCTGACTGCCGAATATATTTGCCTTCGGCTTCGGCTTTGGCTTTAATCGTTTCTTTGTAAGCTACTTCCGGCCGGCCAATGTTGGCTTCAACGCCGAATTCTCTCTTCATTCGGTCAACAATAATTTCCAAGTGCAGTTCGCCCATTCCCGAAATAATAGTTTCCCCTGTTTCTAAATCAGCGGCCGCTTTAAAAGTGGGGTCCTCCTCGGCTAAGCGGTGAAGAGCCAAACTCATTTTTTCCTGGTCAATTTTGGTTTTCGGTTCAATTCTGACAGAAATAACCGGCTCCGGGAAACTAATCCTTTCCAAAACCAAGGGGTGACTTAAATCAGTTAAAGTATCGCCGGTGGTGGTATTTTTTAAACTAACAATGGCTCCTAAATCACCGGCAAAAATTTCTTCGGCTTCTTCCCGATGATTGGCGTGCATTCTGACAATTCGGCCGACGCGTTCCTGACTATTTTTTGAAGCGTTTAAAATGTAGGTGCCTTTTTTCATTGTTCCCGAATAAACGCGAAAATAAGTTAAGGTGCCCACATACGGATCCGAGGCGATTTTAAAGGCCAAGGCGCAAAACGATTCCTCATCCTTGGGGAGACGTTCTTCTTCTTGGTTGGTTTGAGGATTAATTCCTTTAACCGGAGGCAAATCCTGAGGCGAAGGCAAATAATTAATAACAGCGTCCAAAAGCAGTTGAATGCCTTTATTTTTAAGAGCCGAACCTCCTAAGACCGGAACTAGTTTATTTTGAATTGTTGCTCTCCGCAAAGCGGATTTTATTTCAGTAACAGAAATTTCTTCACCGTCTAAATATTTGGACAAAAGTAAATCATCGGTTTCAGCCACTTTTTCTACCAACTCATGCCGCTTTTTTTTCGCCAAGTCCTGCAATTCCGGCGGGATATCAAAAGGAATAATTTTTTCGCCGTACTCGCCTTCAAATTTAAAAGCTTTTTTCAAAAGCAAATCTATTAAGGCGCTAAAATTGCCCTCTTCGCCGATGGGCCATTGGAGAACAGCCACGTTAGGAGTCAATCGTTCTTTAATTGACCGCAAACTCTTTTCAAAGCTGGCTCCCATTCGGTCAAGTTTATTAATAAAGCAAATTCTCGGCACCTGGTATTCATCGGCATAATGCCAGTTGGTTTCTGATTGAGGCTCAACCCCGGCGACGCCGTCAAAAACAATAACTGCTCCGTCTAAAACTCTCAATGACCGTTTGACTTCCACAGTAAAATCAATATGACCTGGCGTATCAATGATATTGATACGGTGCTCGTATTCTTCTTTTAATTCGGCTTCTGGTTTTTGGGAATCCAGACGAAGATAAAAAGGGGTCCAAAAACAAGTAGTGGCGGCGGCGGTAATGGTAATCCCCCTTTCCTTTTCCTGTTCCATCCAATCCATAATTGCCTCGCCCTCGTGGACTTCGCCAATCCGATGAGAAATTCCGGTGTAAAAAAGAACCCGCTCGGTGACGGTGGTCTTGCCTGCATCTATATGCGCAATGATACCTATATCACGTACCTTTTTGATTGGATAAATTCTAGGCATATATTTCTATTTTTCCGGTTCCGATTTTATCTCCGCGAAACGGAGATACAAAATCAAGGATCCTCGATTTGCTAACCGCGCTTCGCGCGGAGCAAATCGGGACATCAATATGGGCGATTATTCCGATATCTCGGACTTTTTCTATGGGATATTCTCTAGACATAACTATCTCGTTCTTAAAAAGCTGGCAAAGGCGCGATTCGCTTCAGCCATTCGGTGAGTGTCTTGCTTTTTCTTTATGGCGGCGCCTTCATTTTTGGAGGCGGCGATAAGTTCTTCGGCTAATTTTTCTGCCATTGGTTTCCCTTTTTTGGTTTTAGCGGCATTAATAATCCAATGACAAACCAAGAAAAATTTTCTTTCCGGCCGGATGTCGCGAGGAATTTGATAATTAGCGCCGCCAATTCGGCGAGAAACCACCTCTTGCAAAGGCGAAGCGTTTTCCAAAGCTTTTTCAAAAACCTTTATGGGGTCGGTTTTAGTTTGATTTTTAATTAGGTCAAAGGTTTTAAAAAGAATTTTTTCGGCCGTGGTTTTTTTACCGCCTTTCATTAAATAACTAATAAACCGGCTGACATCAATTCGGCCGTATTGATAATCGGGGATAAACTCTCTTTTTTTGTAATAATTTCTTTTACGCATGCCAATGTTGTTAAAATTTACGAGCTCATTGAATTTTTCAACCAAGCCCTTTATTTAGGTTTTTTAGCGCCATACTTTGACCGTTGCTGTTTCCTTTCCACTCCGCCGGCATCCAAAATTCCTCTGACAATGTGATAACGAACGCCCGGCAAATCTTTTACTTTGCCGCCGCGAACCAAAACCACGGAGTGTTCCTGCAAGCCATGACCTTCGCCGGGAATATAAGCGGTTATTTCCTGGCCGTTAGTTAATCGTACGCGAGCAACTTTTCTTAAAGCCGAGTTCGGTTTTTTAGGAGTGGTGGTAAAAACTTTCAAACAAACCCCTTTTTTAAAAGGCGAGAAGGAATAAACCGGCCGGTTTTTTTTATAATTAAAATAATAACTCAAAGCCGGCGTCCTGGATTTTTTAGAAGAACGCTTTCTGCATTTTTTGATTAATTGATTAATGGTCGGCATAAATTAATTAAGCGCTTTGCGCTTTCAATCTAATTTAGCAAATAAATTAGAAATGGTCAACCCCGTGCGCTGGTCCATATGAGACTACTCCACCTGGTACCTTTGCTTCACTTTTCACACATATGTGCAATATCTGAAAACGTTGTTTGTAATAAGTCATCTATTCTGCGATCGCTATGAACGTGACTAATAAAAGTCACGTGTTCTGCGATCGCTATGAACGTGACTAAATTAAAAAAATGGGGCGCCGACAATTAAGGCAAAAATCCAGTTAATAATCAGGGTCAGCCAACGAAAGAAAAAGAAAATAATAAAAAGTAAAATAAATAAACCAAATCGGCTTAGAAATATTTTTATGTCTTGGGCAGAATAAGGCAAGAAGGTAAAAAGAATATGGGAACCATCAAGAGGAGGAATGGGCAGCAGATTAAAAACAGCTAAAAGGATATTGATATAAACAATAAAAGAAAACATCAAATAAAGGCCGGAGATTGTCCCCAACCCTGGAAAAAATCTTAAAGCTAATCCAAAAAATAAAGCAACAGCTAAATTTGAACCAGGACCAGCCAAAGCCACCTTAGCTGAACCATATTTTTGGTCCCGGAAATTATAGGGATTTATCGGCACGGGTTTTGCCCAACCAAAAATAATTCCTCCTCCCATTAATTTTGCCATTAAAATTAAAAAGATGGGTAAAATTACGGAACCAATCGGGTCTAAATGTTTTAGTGGATTTAAAGTTAATCTTCCGGCATATTTCGCTGTTGGGTCTCCCAAATGAAGAGCCATCACTCCGTGAGAAACTTCATGAATAACTACGGAAAATAATAAAACTGTCAGTTGAAAAATAAAGACCGTTGTATCCATATGGTTGATTATAAAATTTTTTAAAGGTTAGGGCTAGCAGCCGCGAAAGAATTAGGGAAGTTAAACTTCAATAGTTGAGAACTTCAATAGTTGAAATAGCTGAAATAATAAGTTGAAATAATAAAAACTAAATTAAAACTTGCTATTTAAATTGTTATTTGTTATAGAGTTATAAAAAGGATATATTAAATATGATATAATAAATATGATGAAGATAAAAAAATTAAATCGCGATATTTATTTTTTTATCATTATTTTCCTTTTGATGGCGGCGATTTTTGTTTTTCTTTATTTTAAAATGAATGTTTTGAGCGACCAACTCCAACAAATTCAACAAAGTCAATTATCCCAAAGTATACCCAAAAACATTGTTGACCAAAATTTAACCCCGCCGGCTTATTTGGAAACAACTTCTTCTATTTCTGTTGTCACCACTCCCCCTTCCCCCCTTCCTTCTACTTCTTCAGAACAAGGCGAAGGCCTAGTGATTCCTGTTTCTCTTGTTTTTGTTGCTTCTTCCAGCCCCGCTCTTGAACCCCAAACTTCTTTAACAATTACCGTGGAAAAAGCCATTAAAAAAGAAAATCAAATAATTTTTCAAATTAATGTTTTCGCCAAAGAGGCAGAATCTTACAGCGCCGCTGATTTGTCTAGTTTTTTTCATCTTTTTGATCTAGACAGCGGTGAAAGTATTTCTCCAGCTGAAATTAAAGGCAGTTTTCAAACCCTGCCGCCAAAAAGTTCAAGAACAGGCTCAGTAATCTTTAATCTGCTTTTTAATCAAAATAAAATCATTCTTCAAACCGGCGATGAAAACCAAAGTAATTTTTATGAATTTGATTTTCTGAAAAAAACCTACAAAGAAATAGTAGTCGGTTAAAAATGGTAAAATAGTAAAACCCTTCTTATCGACGTCAGACGTCGATATGTTTATATATACATTTCGGGAGATCTACCGCAGGGAGACAATTGCAGTTGTATTACGGGGCTTATTTCTTGGTCAACTATTGCCAGATAAATTGGATATTTGTATACTCAAGACATTATGCGCACTTGTGAACGTTGCGGAAAAACTTCAATAATGGCTGGCAAGCGGAAAAAACTTCGCGGTAAGTATAATCCCACTCACACGGTCCGAAGATATCCTAATCTTCAGTGGATTAAAGTCTCTGGCAAAAGAATGTTTGTTTGCGCCAACTGTTTTAAAATTATTACCAAATCCGCCAAGGGGTAACCCTTCTTTGCCGGAGCGTAGTATAACGGTTATTATGCAGGGCTGGGGGTCCTGTGATCCGGGTTCAATTCCCGGCGCTCCGACCAATCAAGACATTTTGAAAATTCAGAGGCGTTTTGTTGCTCGCTCGCCCCGCCTTCGGCGGGTCTCGCTTCGCAAAAAGCCCCGTATTTAGGAATTAAATCGTAAGGTCGGACAAATTCAAATTCAGT
>PEUU01000027.1 GCA_002781185.1 Candidatus Jorgensenbacteria bacterium CG03_land_8_20_14_0_80_38_39
AAAAAGAATTAAAGGAAGATAAGCCCCTATCAATGAAGTTACCATATTTGCTACAAAAGTTATAAGAAGGGATTTCCAAAAACTAACTTTAACCTTAAAAATTTTATTAATAAACCACCAAAATATAAAAGCTTCAATCAAAATAATGATGGGGAGTAAAAGAGCCGGCATAAAAGGAAGAAAATAAATAGGCGTTATCATATCAGCCAAAACTAATTGTGGAATTAAAACAAGACCAATTAGTAGCAATAATGAAATTTTTTTGTCCATTTTCGAAAGTGACTGTTATTTAATTATAGCATATTGAGCGAAAATTTTGGGGAATTACATCCTTATATTTGAATTTACCTTATCAAAAATTACCGGTTGAAATTAACCGTTTAAGCAACACAGCAAGGAGAGAAGATTTATTCAATCTTAAACAAAAATCTTAAACGTGTCCTTTTTCTTGGTCGTATTTCCTCCAAGCCGCGGAAACCATTGGTTCAATTTGGTCCAGTTCCCTAAGAATTTCTGTTTTTATTTCAGTACTGGCGATTTCTTCTTTGTCGGCGGCAAATTTTGAAACAGCATCAGAAACTTGTTTTACTATTTCTGTAAGCCGCTCTGCCGGCAGGTTAATGTCTTTCGCCGCTATCTCAATTGAGTTTTGAATCTTTTCGCTGCTAAAAGATTCTTTTGTTCCGTCTCTTTTAATGACAATTTTAGCCATAATAAAATTTAAATTATTTTTCGACCTTTTATTAATATTGTGCGGGATACGGGAGTTGAACCCCTTTCTCAACCTTGCCTGCCCGCCATATGCCTGAGCGGGTGAAGGGAGTTGAACCCTCATATCTTGCTTGGAAGGCAAGCGCACTGGCCGTTGTGCTACACCCGCATAAAGCGATGGCAGGCGGGGAAGGGTCGCGTTGGGCCGTTCAACTAATCCCGCCCATCTGTTTTAATTATAGCCAATGGATTTCTTTTTGAAAACCGGCTATAATTTGAATAAATGGTTAAGCAAAATTCCTTCAAGAGGGAAAATTCTTTCAAAGAGAAAATAAAAGAAGTTTTAGAACGAGCCATAGAAAAAATTTATCCTTCAAAAGAGGCCTTAGAAAAAGTTCTTCTTAGCGGCCGGAAACTGACAATTTATTTGGGCGTTGACCCAACCAGTCCTCATCTTCACTTAGGGCATGCCGTCAACCTTCTTGTTCTTAAGCGGTTTCAAAAACTTGGCCACAAAGTCATTTTTCTTGTCGGCGATTTCACGGCCCGGATAGGAGACCCGTCGGGAAGATTGGCCGGTCGGAAACCTTTGACTGAAGAAGAAGTCAAGAAAAATTTTAAAACATTTAAATCCCAGGTTTCAAGAATTATTTCTTTTTCCGGAACCAACCCGGCAAAAATAAAATTTAATTCTTCTTGGTACAAAAAAATGGCCTTGCCTGAATTTATAAAATTGGCTCAGATTTTTACTCTTCAGCAAATGATTGAACGCGATATGTTTCAAAAACGTTTAAAAACCGGAAGATCCATTGGTCTGGGCGAATTTCTTTATCCCTTGCTTCAGGGTTACGATTCAGCGGCGTTAGATGTTGAGGCTGAGATTGGCGGTGTTGACCAAACATTTAATATGCTTGTCGGCCGGACACTTCTTAAAATACTTAAGAACAAGGAAAAATTTGTGCTCGCCGTCAAACTTCTTGTGAATCCGAGAACGGGCAGAAAAATAAGCAAGAGCGAAGGCGGTCTGATTAATCTTGATGATTCGCCGAAAGAAATGTTCGGGAAGGTGATGGCTTTTGATGACGAAGGGATGTTTGTTCTGGCCGAGCTTTGTACCGAGATGGACATAAAACGCTTTGGTTCGTTTAAAAAGCAGGTAGCCCAAAACAAAATAAATCCCCGGGATGCGAAAACGGAAATTGCCTTTGAAATTGTCAAGCTTTACTGGAATAAAAAAGAGGCTCAAAAAGCCCGAAAAGAATTTTTTAGAATTTTTTCCCAGAAAAAAATGCCGGAGGAGATGCCGGCGATTAAAATCGCTAAAAAGGCAATAAATATTCTGGATTTGCTCACTTTAAGCGGTGTCAAAAGCAAAAGCGAAGCCCGAAGATTGATTTTTCAGGACGCGGTAAAAATAAACAAAGAAGTTGTAAAAGACTGGCGAATTAAGATAAAAATCATCAACGGAATGATTATTCAAGTGGGCAAAAGAAAATTTGTTAAGATTACCAGCAAAGTATAAAATCATAAACCCCGTTATCTTATGGGGTTTGTGATTTATATTGGTAAATCATAAGCCGGATTCTGTTTAAACGATAATTTATCTGGGCCTTTGATTGCTCGCAGGCTCTAGCGGCACTCCGTCATTGCGAAGCAATGACGGCACGGCCTTGCGTCCAGTAAGGATTTAGCCGTTTCATCTCCGATGTTGCCATCAGAGCTCGCCGAGCACATAATTTCTTATATGCTTGGCGCCTCGGTTCTTTTGAACCTCAGCGTTTCTGTTCGCACCTCTCGCATTACTGCGGCGGGCCGTTAGCCCGTACTTTTTTATCCTGAAATTCATCAGGAGGACGTCCGGACTTTCCTCACCCCGATTTTAATCGGAGCGCCATCGTTTGATTTACCAATATTTTAAATACAGCATCTTTTCCTTTTTGTCAAATTTACTTTTTTGATTTTGTGCCTTCAATAATATAGCTCATTAGTATAGAATTTAATATAGATATTTTGATATTTATTATTTTTTAATTTGACACGTTAAAGAGCTATAGCTTTTTAAACTGACACATTGGAAGAAAGTAAATTTGACAGGTTAAAGAGCTACAGCACCTTAAACAGTATTTTAGATAAGCTGGAGAAAATTAAATATTTAGAACAAAGAATCAAGAGTTTGATTGACAAGTTTGTCAGCGATTTTATTTTCTTCGCGCGGGATAGAGGTAAATTTTACTGATTCAAAATCTTGTTTTAAATTCCAAATTTCAATAAAGAGAGGTTTTAAGTCGTCATTTTTAATTTTATACTCGCCATTTAATTGATTTATCACTAATTCGCTGTCCGAGCGAATTTCTAGGTTTGTTTTTTTGGCTTTTTTATTTCCCAGAAGATGTTTGGTCTTTTTCAAGGCAAAAATAGCGGCTTTATATTCAGCAACGTTATTAGTCGTTTCCCCGATTCTTTCGGAATAAAATTTATTATTGATGACTGCCGCTATCGCCGCCGGACCGGGATTGCCGCGGCTGCCGCCGTCAGTGTAAATTATTATTTTTTCATTCATAAGAATTTTTTAATACTTTCCAAGGAAAAGGTTTTTTTGAATCCAAAGTAAAACCAGCCGCGGCTTTATGTCCTCCGCCGCCGAAACATTTGGCGATTTCAGAAACATCAACTTTTCCGTCGGACCTCAAAGAAAATTTTCTTCTTCCGTTTTTAACAAACCAAACGATTCCCATTGGCGGAAATTTTTTTGCTAAAGCATGCCCTATTTCCGAGTCAAAAATTGGTGAATTGACTGCCAAAGTTTTATAGCCGCTAATTTTTACCAGCTGAGCGTTTTTGATAATTTTCTCAATGAGTTTATTTTCGTTTTGTAAAATAATTTTCCCGATAGCAATTTTTTGTTTTCGCCAAACCGGTTTCTCCAAGTCAACGGCAAATTTATCCCATTTTTTAAAGTTATAATCAAAGGAAGTTAAGGCGGCAAAAACTTCGCGAGTTTGAGGAATTTTAAAATGCCATAAGTCAACGTCTTCAATATATTTTAAAATTCTAGGAAGAAATTGGCGGGAATGAAAATATTTCCAAGCTAAAACCGCGCCGGAATGATTAGGACTATAAACATGAAAAGGAACGCTTTTAACGTCAGCTGCGGCACTAATGTGATGGTCAATAACTACAAGCTTTTTGTTATTTTTAATAAGCTTTTTAAAAATTGTTGGCGAATAACTGAAATCAAAAATATAAATTTCTTTATTTTTAAGTCCTTTCGGTAGCGGCATTTGATGCTCAACGGCAATATAATCCGCCTTATTTTTAAATTTTTTCCAAGCTGCCCAAGCCGCCCCGAACCCATCGGGACAGTCCGCGTGATAGAGCACCACAATTCTTTTCATGTCTTTTGTTATACTCCAACCATTATACTCCAACGCGAGCAAAAATAAAATCTTCCCCCAATAATTTTCTATATAATTCTCTATATGTCGGTAATATACCATTTCTCACGATCGTGAGAAATGGTATACTTAATAAACATAATAAACATATACGAACATGAGCACGGCTGATGATATTTTCACAATCCTCTTAGGCGACTATTCAGCCAGCTACAAGAAGCTACGGCAGGTATTGTACGCGTCCACTCCCCCGCGGGAGCAACGTTCTTATGCCAGCCCCAAAACTCTCTATACTACTCTCTCGAGGTTAAAGAAAAACGGGCTTGTCGCCAGAGAGGGCGGGTTTTGGAAAATAACTAAAAAAGGGGGAAAGTATTTCGAGAAAAAGAAGGAAACGTCTTTTCCCCGCCATACCTTTTATAAAGAAATCAAGCGCTATGCTCCCAAAAGTATGATCGTGGCATTTGATGTACCGGAACGGTATCGCCGCAAGAGGGATTGGTTGAGAGTGGAGTTAACCATGCTCGGATTTAAACCGATACAAAAAAGTGTCTGGCTTGGACCGGCTCCACTACCAAAAAAGTTCATAGAAAGTTTGGATGAGCTTAATATTCTACAATTTATCAAATTTTTCAAAGCTGAAGAAAAAGAGATCGTGTAAATTGCGCGGCGGGCGCAAAGCTGAATATAGAATATATGGGGACCGAATATCCTACTTCTCACGATCGTGAGAAATGGGATATATTGCTTTCACTGCTCCCTGTGTATGATCTTCCGATTCAGCCTCTTACTCCGGCAAGGGAGGTTATCCCCGGCAATTTTTTACCCGACAAATATTCCAACATCGCGCCGCCGCCCGTGCTGATAAACAGCCGCGGACCTACGCAGACTTGACGCGGAATTACTCCACGCGCTGCCTGAAAGGCAGCGGTGGTCTCGCCGCCGCCGATAACGATTTGAGCTTTTTTATTTTTATCCGCCAGCTGGCAGATCGCTTGGGTTATCTTTTTTGTCCCTTTGGCAAATCCTTTTTTTTCAAACATTCCCATCGGACCATTCCAAATAATAGTTTTAGATTTTTTGATAATTTTATTGTATTCCTCTATCGTCCGTTCGCCGATATCTAAAATTTTATTATCGCCAATTTTAACATCAACCGGAAGGATTAATTTAGGGAAGTCCGACTTCCTAACATTAAAACTACTCAATATTTTGGAGGTCGGACTTTCTAACATTGAACGGTTAATCAATGAATCCCCCACCGGCAATCCTTGAGCCGCAAAAAAAGTATTTGCTGGTCCGCCGCCAATTAAAAAATAATCAGCTTTGTTCCAAAAATATTTGATGACGCCGATTTTGTCGGAAATTTTGGCGCCGCCAAGGATAATAGTGAACGGACGCTTGTAATTTTTCATTACTTTATCAAGATTTCTTATTTCTTTTTCCATTAAAAGCCCGGCGTAAGAAGGAAGGTATTTTGTGATGGCTGTTAAAGAAGCGTTATTCCGATGCGAAACCGCGAAAGCGTCGTTTATGTAAAAATCCCCCCAATTAGCCAGAAATTTAGCCAGACGCCAATCATTGGTTTCTTCGCCCCTGTAAAATCTTAAATTTTCAAAAAGAAAGAGGCGTTCTTTCCGCTGACTTATAAATTTTTTGGGGTCTAACAGCCAGGAATGCTCGTAAGGAATAAAACAAAGAGAAATGCCGAGCTTACGGGTTAAAAGAGGAACAAAAGATTTCAAACTAAGGCGCCGGTTTATTTTATTGAAGTCCCAATCGCTTTTTAAGCCTTTCAGCAATTGAGTTGATTTCAAAACAGGTCTTCCTCGGTGACTTAAAATAACAACCTTAATCTTGTTTTTTAAAAGTAACTTTATCGTCGGCAGAACCACATCAACTCGGTAGGCATTTTTTTCTTCTCCCGGTTCAATATTCAAATCCACTCGCAAAAGACACGTTTTACCGGAAAGTTTTCTTAAATTAATATTGCTTAAATAACGAGGCATCAAAATTAGTATAGTCCATTGGTTTGGATAAAAAAAGCATCGCGTGGAAGCGATGCTTGGGGAAAATTAGAGTTTGTGAAGGCCCGGCCTCACTATGAAGGAGATGCTGAAGTTTGGGGGCAAGGTCTTTTTTTCTTTTTCCTCCTCAAAGATGCAGAGACCGGAGATAAGACACTCCGCCACCCCGTGAGTACAACTGTCGCATTGAGCGGCATGCTTTTGAAGCTTGGCAACCACGCGGTGGGCTCCCCTAAACTCCGGGTCACCGTAGGTTTTGTCACGAAACGGTCTCCGAGACATAGCTAATTCCTTCCTCGTCGTGGCTGGAATATAAATTGAGAGTGTTGAATAACTATTCAACAGTCTCAAATTTTAAATATCCAAAAACTATCTGTATTTTACTTTGATTCTCAAAGAAAATCAAGTTTTTTAAACCGCGAAAAATCAAAAAGCTAGCCTAGTCTATTTTTTCAACCAGTGAACCAGAGAGCAAAGTTCAACGCGGCTCAGGGTAATCTCGAGTTTAAGGTAGGGTGCGTCTTTTGGTGTTAAAGTGTGGCGTAATGGATTATTCATATTTATTAAAAACAAGCGACTAGGATAACTCTTTAATAAGCTTAAAAAATAACATAGTTGCCCTAGGTTTAAACCTAGGGCAACCTAAAGATGATAAAAATGAGAAGACCGTGCAATTCCGAAGAACCGGCGGTCTCATCGAGTCTAAGGTAATAGCTCAATGAGTCATTTGGATTAAATATAAAATGCTCTGCACTGATATCCCGGCGAATCCTACTTTCCCAATGCCCGAAGGCGAAAGTATCATCGGAGTATATTGCTTTCACTTCTCTGTTCGGAATGGGAAGAGGTGGACCACAATATACTAAATTACCGGGAAATCAGTGCAGAGCATTGTCAAAAATTTGCTTTCCCGCCAAAGGCCCGCTACCCTTCGACAAGCTCAGGGTAGTTGACGTATTAGCCGCTTTTGCGACTCATCCGATTTTAATCGAATAGTCTCTACGGGGTCAAGCGCTTCGCT
>PEUU01000011.1 GCA_002781185.1 Candidatus Jorgensenbacteria bacterium CG03_land_8_20_14_0_80_38_39
TGGAAAGACCGTATACCGCAAGGTATCGCGAGTTCGAATCTCGCCCCTTCCGCCAATTTATACACGACGAGTTTTCTGTTTCGTCCCGCCTCTGGCGGGGCGAGGCAATCCCGCTTAGCGGGACCCAAAATCCTAATTCTGAAAAATGGCGGTGCCTTTGGCGGAAATGGTTGTTTAGCTATGAGGATAAAATTATTGTATAATTAAACAAAGGTCGAGTAATTAAAACTTGGGTTGTTTTATGAAAAAGATTGCTGTTTCTTTAATTGTTTTGGCAATGATGGCATTTGGGACAGTTGGTTTATTAGCGGCGCAGAAGCCGACTATTTTGCCTGTTAAGCCTGGACAGAATATTTTAGATGAGGTTAAGCAAAAAGCCGGAATGACAAAAGAGGAATTTGGGGCTAAAAGAGCAGAATTAAAAAATTTAATGGAACAGAAACAGACCGAATTGCGCAGTCAGATTGAAACCAAGAGAGAACAGTTGAAATCTCAAATTGAGGCCAAAAGAGCAGAATTAAAAACTCGTTTGGCAAAAATTAAAGATGAGAATAAAAGGCAGATTGTTGAAAGAATTCATAATCAGGTTATTGAGTTGAATAAACGAATGACCGACCACTTTTTAAATGTTCTGGAAAAATTAGAGAAAATTTTGGAAAGAATTTCCAGCCGGACTGCTAAAGCTGAAGCCAATGGCCAAGATATTAACGCGGTAAAAGCCGCGATTACTGAAGCCACTAATGCTATTGTTGCTAGCAGGACCGCGATTCAGAACCAAGCCACTAAAATCTATGTGCCAACTATTAATACTGAAAATACCTTAAAGACCGATGTGGGGAAAATTCGACAAGCGCTTTATAATGATTTAATGGCGGTTCAAAAAACCGTCAAAGCTGTTCAAGAGGCAGTTAGAAAAGCGGCGACGACTTTGGCTCAGATTCCGAAAGTTGATGAATTAGAAATTGCCACTTCAACAGCGCCGGCCTCAGAAGGAACAACGACCCAGCCAATCCAATAATAAAATATGGATCAAAACATTGAACCAAAAATTGAACCAGAGAAAAAAATTAATACAAAAAATATCATTATTTCAGTTATTGTTGGCCTGATAGTTATTTTGATTCTTTTGGGCATTTGGTATTGGTTGAGTCAGAGGAGTGTTGCTCCGGTCGTAGCGCCAATTTTTCAGCCAACGAAAACACCAGTCCAGCCGCCAGCGGCTGTTCAGCCAATTTCACCAAAAGAGGATTCTGTTTCCGCGATTAATCAGGAATTGAATAGTATTGATACTGGTAATTTAGACCAAGAATTTCAAGCCATTAATGCTGATTTGAATTCTCTGTAAACGGCATTGCGATTGTGAAAAATAGAAAAGCCCCAGGAATTGGGGCTTTTCTAAAACCGGTTTTTGATATACGCTTGTTTATGAAGGGATGATAATAAATAAAGATAATTATGCGAAAATTAAAACCCGTTAGAAGTAATCCAGCCGAGGTGAATGCCGGTCTACAAGCAGACCGGACTTCTAACGGGTTAAATCGGGAAGAATTTGAGAAAATTGTCGTGGAAGGAATAGAAGCGATTCCGAAAAAGTTTTTGCGGAAATTGGATAATGTGGCGATTGTTATTGAGGATAAACCGACGCCAGTCCAAAAAAAGAAACTAAACCCCTACACCAATACCATTGGTGTGGGGGTAAACATTCATCCGGGCTGGACGCTTTTCGGTTTATACGAAGGCGTGCCGCAGTTGGAACGGGGAGCGAACTACAGCGCGGCGCTTTCAGACAAAATAACTATCTTCCAAAAGCCGATTGAGGAAGAAGCGGCTAATGAAAAAGATTTGAAAGAAATAGTAAAAAATACCATCTGGCACGAAATTGCCCACCATTTCGGGATGGACGAAGCCCGGGTGCGTCAGGCCGAAATCAAAAGGCGGAAAATTTTGCGGCAACGGGAGAAAATCATCCACCGCGACCCGAAGGAGACTGAGGTAAAATCCATTGTTTTCTGATATAATCATTTAAAGGTTGCCTAATAAAAAATATCAATATGGGAAATAATAAAATTCTTTACGTTGTCATTGTGCTCTTAATTGCTGTGATTGTCGGCGGTGGAATCTATTTTATTTTGAATAAACAAGGGGCAAAAACAGAACCTACAAGTCAGCCGCCAACAGCTCCTGCTCCACAGCCGCCAGTTGCCGGTCAAACGCCGGTCGCGCCAATAAACCAAACCCTTTCAGAGCAACCGAATCAGGCAAAATTTAACGAGTATCTGACTAAAGCCAACTTGGGGAAACTTCCGGCAAACGAGAAATTTAATCCTTTTAAAGTCGTAGCGACAACGGTGTTTACGAGCGCTGACCAATTCTGTACCTCGCTGGAGATAAAAAAGACAATACCTTCTGGTAGTTTTAGCGTGGCTATCTATGATACTGTTAAAAAAGATTATCTTCAGTCTAAAACTGTTTTTCCGGTAGAGTTGAAAAAAGGAGGTAGTACTGGTTGTAGCGGCGTCGTAGATCAACCGGCGGGAAAATACGAATACAAAATTTACATTGACGATGTTTTGGCTGTAGTTTTGCCGTACGAGATAAAATAGCAACAAGACCAGGTTCTTTAAACCCGTCTCTCTGTGTTTAGGAATTCAAACAGCCGCGCCAAATCGGCTGTTTTTTGCGGAAAAATTTCGATTGGTTAACTTTGGCGGGATTTTTATTCGTCAAAGCCGTTAAAAAAAGATAATGGAGGTATAAAATGTGGGGTTGATATATGTCAACCATTGACTTATTGGTTGACGAAAATTATCATTTAAATATATTAAATGTATGGATAAAAAGTTTCTTTCTACAACTGAGGTGGCGTTGCTCTTGGGCATCAGCCGGCAGGCAGTTTTCAAAAAAATAAAGTCCGGCCAAATTAAAGCCCGAAAATCTGGCCGCCATTTTGCAATTAGCAGAAAAGATTTGGCCGAAACCTTAAGCGGTACCATAGCCAAGGCCATGAAAAAGGAAATGGAAAGAGCTGCTTTGAGGGTGGTAGAAAAATATAGCGATATCGTAAAATCATTAGGAGAAGAATAACTCTCGTCAACTATTTTAAATTTGGTTGACAAGAAAAAAACAAGGGAGAGAAGAAAAATAGATTAAATAGTTATGACGAAAATCAAAGATTTACTATCCCACCGGAAAGTGAAACAATGGATGGAAATAAATCGGCTACCCCCCGCGACCCGAAGGAGATTTTGAAGGGGATTCAAATAAAAAATGAAAAAATCGGCTAATTTCTTTATTTTTTGGCTATTTTCCTCAGCCTTTGGGTTGAGGATTTTTTGTGGTAGGATTATAATATAGAATATGCCAATTACAAAAATAGCCACATTCGTAGCACCACAAATTAAAATCTCTAAACCCTTTGAAACATCTCTTAATGGCGTTGATTTATCTTTTGCAAATATTAAGGAATACGAACGAACAAAACATGTTCACAGATTACATCCTTATCTTGGGAAATTTATTCCTCAATTGGTAGAAGTATTTTTACGCAGTTATTTTAAAAAAGGCGATTCAATTCTTGACCCCTTTATGGGGTCGGGGACAACTTTAATTGAGGCAAATGTGTTGGGCATGCATTCTGCCGGCGTTGAAATTTCGCTATTTAATTGTTTAATAGCTGATATTAAAACCAAAAAATATGATATACCCTTAGTTGAAAAAGAAATAAAAGATATTCTTTTTAAGACAAAGGAATATAGTAATTGGTTGGCACAGGGGCAAAAACAGGCCACTTTTTTGCAAAAATCTTTTAAAAAATATAAAACTGACAGCGAATATCTTAATAAATGGTTATCAAACAGAGCCTTACAGGAAATATTATTTTATAATGGTCAGATTGAAAATTATCAGAATCAAGACATTCTTAAAATTATTTTAAGTCGGGCAACAAGGAGTGCTCGTTTAATACCGCATTATGATCTGGCTAGACCATCAAAGCCGGTTCGCGGGAAATATTATTGCATAAAACACAGACGGTACTGCGAGCCAATTAATGAAGCAATAAAATTTATAAATAGATATAGTTGGGATACCATCAGAAGAATTAAAGAATTTGAAAACATAAGGACAAATGCTCATATAAAAATAATTCAGGGAGATTCGAGAGAGATTGATTTTAACAGGATCGAAGGGTACAAAGGCGGGAAATTTGATGGGATTTTTACCTCACCGCCGTATGTTGGCCTGATAGATTATCACGACCAACATCGCTATGCTTACGAACTTTTTGGATTTAATGACAACGGCCTTAAAGAAATCGGCCCAGCTTCAAGAGGTAGAAGTCGTGAAGCCAAAAAAGAATATAAAAATGACATTATTGCCGTATTTCAAAATATGAACCGGTTTTTAAAACCGAAAGCAAAAATTTTTGTTGTAGTTAACGATAGAGATAATCTTTATCCGGAAGTTGCCTCAGCCTGCGGTTATGAAATTGAAAAAGTTTTTCACAGGCCCGTTTTAATGAGAACAGAACGTGATAACACGCGTTTTTCAGAAAGTATTTATTATTTTATAAAACGATAATATGGCATTATCTTTAAAAACAAAAAATGAAATTAGCCAGCTCCTTATCGAAGCAGTTGAGAATAAATTAAAAGAGTACAAACCAGAAACTGCTTATGCTCCTTTTCACCATCGATTACTTGGTAAAGACAGATATGCCATGTTTTCTTTTATTCAATCAATGAATACTACTTTCGGAATGTCTATTTGGGAGCAGGTTGCAGTGATATTATCCAGGGGAGCTAATTATAAAGCCGATAGACAATATAAATTACTCGGTGAAATAGATAATGATACTGACGCATTTATTAGAGATACTCATCATAAATTAAGAGAAGGGAAAATAACGGTCAATAAAGAAAAAGAAATTGAGCAAATTAGAAAAAGAATAAAGAAAGGCAAAGCAAATGAAGATCCCGATTCAATTGTGGATTTATTTATAAATATTAAAGGCGTAGAGAATTACTTCGATATTACCAGTGTTAAATCCAACATAAAAGAATTTGTCGCATTGAAGCTTAAATTACTAAGATGGACTGCATTAAGATTGAGTCAAGATAATAATGCCACTGTCTTTACTAGACTTGCAATAGCATATAACCCTTATTATCCCGAACCATATGAACGTTGGACATTAAAAGGATTATATGACTTAGCAAGAGGAGAAATTTTGGTAGGCGAGGAATTTTGGAATTTTGTTGCTGGCGATGATATTTATAAAGATTTGCTTGATGTTTTTCAGGAAGCGGGTGAAAAATTAAGGCCGAAAATTGATAAAAGATTTACCAAGTTCAGAAAAGTTTAGTTTTTTATTTTTAAAATTTCTCCGCAGACTGCCGGAGGAAATAAAAATTGTGAAAGATAAAAAAACCACCCTCCGCGACCCGAAGGAGATTTTATAAATTTCAAAATATTTTAAAAAATGACTAATACTATCAAAGATGGTCCATTTTGTGTAGATTGTAGAGCAAGAAAAGAATCTAGATTTTGTGTGAATTGTCAAAAGGAGACATCTAATTTATTTCAAGTTCAGATAATAGAGACCATGAGGGCCCGAGAATCTATTGGAATAAAACAAAAGCGCCAAGGGTTTAAAGGTTTTATTAAGAAAATTTTTCAAGGATTTAAACCAAGTGGCGATCCACAACTATCCCAAGGCGTTGATGTTCAAATGATAGTTGATAAAGAAAAAAATGAATATCACCACATAGTTAAAAATAATTTAACAGGTAAAATATTACACGAAGAACACGAAAAGCTGACCGAACATAAACCTAAAAAATAGAAACTACGACTTAGCCAACAAAAAATTAGGCCGATAAATAAACATTCCAACATTCTATAGAATGTTAGAATGTTGTAATATGATACGGAAAGGATTATAATTTTTTAACGTGAAAACACCAAAACAGTTAGAACGATATTTTAAGGGTGCGGCAAATCATTGGCGAATCGCCATTTTACTTGCCGTTGAGAAAAACGAAGGAATCACAGTAGAAGGGATTGCCGAGGAACTTGATGCCGACTTTAAAAATATTTCTCAGCACACTCGCCGACTGGTTCAAGCCGGTCTTTTGAATAAAAAGTACCGAGGCCGCCAGGTAGCCCACTCTCTTTCACCCTACGGCAAATCCTTCCTCAGGTTCATGAGAACATTCTAACATTCTATAGAATGTTAGAATATATATGAGGTGGCCAACAAAAAATTAGGCGAATAAATTTATGACTATTTTATGACTCAGGAAGAAGCATTAGAAATATTGAAAGCCGGGCACAATGTGTATTTGACCGGAGCAGCGGGAACAGGGAAAACATATTTGCTTAACGAGTATATCCAATTTTTAAAAGCAGAAAAAATCGGCGTGGCTGTAACCGCTTCTACCGGCATTGCTGCAACTCATCTGGCTGGACTTACGATTCATTCTTGGGCAGGGATCGGAGTTGAACGTTTTGCCTCGGACGTGGATATAAAAATGATGGCTGCTAATCGCAGAGTGGCTAAGCGATTTGCAGAAACCGATGTGCTTATTATCGATGAAATTTCCATGCTTGACGCCGACCGCCTAAATTTAGTTGAAAGGGTAGCGAGGATAGCTAAAGGAAATTGGAAACCTTTTGGCGGGATACAAATAGTGCTCTGCGGAGATTTTTTTCAACTTCCACCGGTGGCTAAGGAAGGCGAGCCTCCGCCGCGGTTTGCCTATCATTCCTCGGCTTGGAAAGAATTAGATTTAAAAATTTGTTATTTACATGAACAGTATCGGCAAGGGGACCAAAAATTTTTCAATATTCTCAATGCAATTAGGCAAGCCAGAGTAGATAATTTTGTGATATCAAACCTTCAGGCGCGACGGAATGCAAAACTCGCCAATAAGGAAGTCACCAAACTTTACTCGCACAATGTGGATGTGGATGCAGAGAATATCAAAGAACTTAACCGACTTCCCGGAAAAGAAATGCATTATAAAATGGAAGCATCAGGCGTTCCCGCAATTGTAAAATTACTTAAAGGCGGATGTCTGGCGCCGGAAATTTTAACGGTTAAAAAAGGCGCTAAAGTAATGTTTGTAAAAAATAATTTTGAGAAGGGATATGTGAATGGAACACTCGGCAGCGTAGTCGGTTTTAATGATTGGGGATATCCAATAGTCGCTACCTTTAATGGCCAAGAGATTAGCGCTTCGCCGGAGACATGGAATGTTGAGGAAAACGGCAAGGTGCTTGCCAAAATTACCCAAGTCCCTTTGAGACTTGCCTGGGCTATTACTATTCACAAAAGCCAGGGGATGACGCTTGACGCGGCAGAAATCAATCTCGCGGAGGCGTTTGAAAAAGGCATGGGATATGTGGCTCTTTCGCGGGTCCGCTCCCTTAATGGCATAAAATTGATTGACTTTAATGAAATGGCGTTGCAAGTGCATCCGGAAATTTTAGCCTACGATAAAGAATTGCAACAGCGTTCAGAGGAAGCGAGACTAAAGTTTTATTCTTTACCAAGTAAGTACAAAAAATTCAAAACAGAAGGAAATGTAAAGGCCTACTCTGTGAATGAAATCAGAAAATTCTACCCAGCGGCTTATCAGAAATGGTCCTTAGAAGAAGAGAGAAATCTTGTTGATAGTTTTAAAGAAGGTGCGAAGATAAAAGTAATTGCTAAGAATCTGGGGAGAAAAAGCGGCGCTATCCGCTCGCGTCTAAAAAAGTTGGGATTAATAAAAAATCAGCGGTTCGAAAAATAAAACATCTAACACCTTTAATATTTAATAAACATTCTAACATTCTATAGAATGTTAGAATGTCATTGTAAGAAAATTATGGCAAAGAAAAAGTTGATTAGAATTAAAGCAACCTATCTCAGTAAAGACCTTCAGCAAATATTAGGAAAAAAGAAAGAGGTATTTCAAGTTCCCCAAGGTTTTAGATCGGGTGATTTTTTTGATTTTCTTCAAGAACGCTATCAGGAGATATTTAAAAAGTTTGGCCCGGGTTATTTGGGATTTGTTTTAAATGGACAAAAGCCTCATGTTCTTACTTTATTAAAAGATGGCGATCATTATAAGTTTATTACCTGGACCGCTAAAGAAATTTTAGAAGATGAATTTGCTAAACATCTTAAAGAAAAAGGGGCGATTATAGAACTGCCAAAAGGAAAATTTAAAATGCCGAAGTGGATGGGATGTACTTGGCGCCGGGTTGCTTGTGGTAAAGACGATTGTCTAATCTGTGGCCGGATTAAGAGAGATCGACAAAAACATATTGAGCAAGGAGAAGACCCTGATGATATGAAATCGGTTTTTGAGGATGTAGATAGAAATTTTAAAGAAGTTTTAAAAATGATAAAGAAGGATTGTGAAACTTATGGAATTGAATTAACTAATATTGAAAATATTAAAGAGCCGCCAGAACCAGAAGAATTTCCTCTTTATAGAGAAATTGACGATTGGCGTGATAAAGTGATAGCGTTATTGGGGGAGGCGTATGAAACTGAAGAACTTTGGGTAGAAACCGAAGCGGCGGCTGATTTATCTTGGTATAAAGATACGATAGCCGCCAAAATCTATAGACAACTTATCAATAAATGGCATATCGAGCAGGGAGATGAATACGGCGACTTTGATTATAAATACACAAAATATGTTCTTGGCGAATGTTTAAAAATTCTAAAAAAATCTCTCAATGAATTGATTTTGCTTCAATCTCTTCAAAAAGCGGATTTAATAGTGACTTTAGCGCGTCTTTTAGAAATTGAGAAAAAGATTTTAAAGACATTAGATAGCCAAAATTTAGGCTGAACTTAGCCACCAAAAAATTAGGCGATTAAATTTATAAGTCAAAAAAGAGTTTTTATAATTCACGGTTGGGGCGGTTTTCTTGACGAGCCTTTACAATATGAAAATTTTTATCAAGGCGAAACCGAATTCTAAAAAAGGATTTGTGGTAAAAGTCAGTGAGACGAATTTAATAGTCGCGGTAAAAGAACCGCCGGTCAAGGGCCGCGCTAATGCCGCTATTCAAAAAGCGTTAGCGGAATATTTTAAAGTTTCGTTATCGCGGATTGTTCTTGTTTCTGGATTTTCTTCAAAAAATAAAATATTTGAAATTAAAGAAATTAAAGAATAAAATAAAAAAATGAATATTTTCCAAAAAATCATCATATTTATTATTGGATTTTCCGGGGTTTTTTATTTTGTACGGACGAGCGATTATTATAATAGTAAAATCCTGCTTGCGGATTTAGGCGGAATACCGTGGCTTTATTCCACCATCGGCGTGATTTTTTCAATTATTGCCGCCTTTGCAATTCAGAAAGAATGGGACAATTGGAATAATCTTGTTGAGGCGGTTAAAAATGAAGTTGATTCGCTGGAAGAACTTTGGATTTGGGCAGAACGTCTGCCGGAAAATATCGGCAAAAAAATAAAAGAATTAATTATTGAGTATATTAAAGTTGTCATAAACGAAGGATGGCAGAAAAGCGAGAGGGGGGAAAGAAGCGAAGCGGCTGAGCGAACAATTTTATCACTCCGTTATACCTTTCTTGATGTTTCACAAAGTAATTCCCAGCTGCTTCGCGGTTCTTCATTACCTCTCGCCGGTCTTTTAAGATGCAGGAAGAGACGTCTTCATTTCAGCGCTCGTTATATGCCGAATATTTTGCGATATACTTTGGTTTTTTCAATGTGTCTTCTTATTTTTCTTTCGCTTCTTGTCGGCATCAAAAATATATGGCTTGATTATATCTTTACCTTGAGCATCGCAATGCTTGTTTATATCATTTATACAGTCGTCATTGATCTTAACTATCCTCTTCGGCCCGGCGGATGGCACCTTACCACCAAAGATTATAAAGAATTATTAAAGAGAACTGAAAAGTTTGCGTCACGCCACTATGAAAATTAAAAATCAATTTGAAAAAATTGAAAAAGAATCGGAGAAAATAAAAACGGAAGCCAAGCAAAGAACGACCGGATATATTATGGCGGCTTTTGGTTTGGTGGCCGGTTTGGCATGGAACGAGGCGATTAAATCTCTGATAGAATATATTTTTCCCTTAAGTCGCAATACCCTCTTGTTAAAATTCGTTTATGCTATTTTAATAACTTTAATTTTGGTTTTTATCTCAATTTATTTGGTGAAATTATTAAAAGCTGAAGAAAAAAATAAATAAAAGAAATTTTTACACGCTTTATTATTTCATTGCTTCCCAAAGTAGGGGGTCTTGGTCGCCGTCCCATTTAAAAAAGACGACGCCGTGTAAGCCAAATTTTTTAGCCAGCGCTATCTTTTGTTTAGCTGATTCCGCGTCACTGAAAGAGACAAAGCGCGTTACTCCGTTGTTTAGAGTTGTAGAAGCAAGTGTTGAAGGAAGAGTTGAAGAAGCAGTCCAGGTAAGATTAGGCGATATATTGTCAACTGCTGTGCTTGTTGCGTAAATAAAACTGAGTTCGCCGGCGCTGTTCCGGCTCGGCGCCACACCAACGGAATCCGCTCGGTTCATTGCCTGAAAAAAGGTGTGGCTTCGCAAACGTTTATAAGTTGTTAAGCTGCTTGCCCAGGCAACCTCGTATTCATAGCCGTAGGTTGGGACGCCAAGCATTATTTTTTTAGGGCTTATTGATTTTAACGTTTCTTTTAAAATTTTTTTAACCCAGTCAGGGTCAGCGACCGGCGCGTACAATTCGCCGTTTCCTTTTTGGCTGTTAAGTTTTATATCAATTAATCCCTGGTCATAAGCCAATATTCGTACTTCATCACAATATTTATTCAAAACTTTATAGTCGTTTGCGTAGGCAATCTCAGAAGAATCTGGCAGCTTTATATATTTTGAAGAAAGGGAAGTGCGCGGCTCAATTGTGCAGGATAAAGTTTTACCTAAGGGATGAAGCCGTATCGCCAGACCTTTGATGAAAAGTGAAAAATACGAATTGGTCTCGGCCAATTTCGCTTCGTAGTCAATGTCAATGCCGTCAAATTTATTATCCTTAACGAGTTTTGCAATTGTGTCTTCGTGGTCGAGGCGTTTCTCTTTATCGGAAAGCAAAGCGTGAATCGCCGGACCGTCAAACCAGGCAATGGTGGGGATAATTTTTATTTTCATGTCCCGCACGGCGGAAAGCCAGACGGGCCAAAATCCCTCGGTGATTTTCAATATGTCCACGAGTGTTCCGTCCGGCTTTACTTCGTAAGAGAATGGACTAATCTCGTGAAATTTCTCTAAGTTTAAAGAAATGTCTTGGCTACCGGATTGTTTTTTCCAAAAAGGAAACCAGCCGGCGTAATAAAATGGCGTCTTCGCTCTTTTCACTTTTTTCGCGGCAGCCAAACTCTGAACTGGCAGAAAAATATTGAGGACAAGTCCGATAAGAATAAACCCAGAAATGAATTTCGGTATTTTTTTCATATCTATCGCATTATTCGCTTCTTGCGCTGAAAAATCAAGAGGAATGAGGAATGACGCCAATATTTGCAGTAAATCAGAAGCCCGGCCCGCCGGCTGG
The DNA here is from genome assembly GCA_002781185.1 of Candidatus Jorgensenbacteria bacterium CG03_land_8_20_14_0_80_38_39. Taxonomy (GTDB): domain Bacteria; phylum Patescibacteriota; class Minisyncoccia; order UBA6257; family GWB1-50-10. The sequence goes on from PEUU01000011.1 coordinate 11,556, forward strand.
TGCGAGGAAATTTTAAAGGAAAGTCAATCTTGGTACTGGGTAAGAAAAGTTAATGGTTCGACCTCGCTCACCATTAATCTTGAGCGCAGTCGAAGGATTAATGGTTCAACCTCGCTCACCATTAATCCTGAGCGCAGTCGAAGGATTAATTTTTAACCTCTTGACATTTGTGTTATACTAAAAAGAAATTCTTTTTGATTTATGATTTACGATGTTATTATTGTTGGTTTGGGACCAGCTGGTGTGGCCGCGGGGATATATGCTAGCCGAAAAAAATTAAACACCTTAATAGTGGGCGAAGAATTTGGCGGTCAATCAGTTGTTTCGGCCGATATCCAAAATTGGATTGGCACTTCTTCTCTTTCCGGCGTGGAAATGGCGGAACGACTTGAAAAGCATTTAAAAGCCGGAGAAAATATAAAAATCGTTTCGGGAGAAAAGATTGAAGTCATTGAAAAAGTTAAGGTTGATGCCGGTTTTTTCTTTCGTTTAAAAAGCAATAAAAATAATATTTTTGAAGCCAAAACTTTGCTGATAGCCAGCGGCAGCCGGCGCCGGCCTTTAAATGTGCCCGGCGAAAAAGAATTTAGCGGCAAGGGAGTTTTTTATTGCTCAATTTGCGATGCCCCCTTAATGAAAGATAAAAAAGTCGCGGTCATTGGCGGCGGCAATGCCGGTTTGGAAGCAGTTGGTGATCTTTTGCCTTACGCTTCCTTTATTTATCTTTTGGAATTTACTAAAATTCTTCGCGCCGACCCTCTTACTCAAGAAAGATTTTTAAAAAATGAAAAAGTAAAAGTTATTTTTAATGTTCAAGTCAAGGAAGTTTTCGGCGAGCAATTTGTTCAGGGACTTACTTATGAAGATTTGAATACCGGCGAAGAAAAAAAATTGGAACTCAGCGGTATTTTCGTGGAAATTGGTTCTCTGCCTAACAGCGAATTTGTAAAAAATTTAGTTCAGATAGATAAAACTGAGGTGATTATTGTTGAACCATTGAGCGGGAAAACCAGTCAAGAGGGGATTTGGGCGGCCGGCGATGTCACTAACTTGCCCTACAAACAAAATAATATTGCTATGGGTGACGCCATTCGGGCAATTTTAAATATTTACGACTATTTAAATCAAAAGAATTCATAAAAAAATTTATTTTTTTATTTTTTAAAGTTATCCACAGGTAAAATGATTGGCAATATGATATAATTAAAGTAAGAAAAAATTAAAAGGCCATAGAAGATAGGTTTAAAAAAAAGAAAAGGCCGGCTATCTCAAATGGTCAAAAATTAAATAAGAAAACAAATGGCTAAGAAAAAAGGAAAGGGTAAGAAGAAATAACCCTTAAGTGTTCCCGCTCCAGCGGGAACATTTTTTTCAATCAAAAAGTTAGAAAAATCCTTTTTTTTGGAGCTTTTTTAATTTTTTTTGAGTGCTATACTAAAAAAGAATCTTATGGGAGTAAATAAATTTACAGCCGCTGAAATTCTTCTGGGCTCATGTTTGACGCTCCTCGTTGAATTTGCAAATTGGTTGTTAGACCTTATTGGTGTAGGGTTTGTTATTATGCCCGTACTTAAAGCAATGGTTTGGATTATGTTTACAATGTGGTTTATAGCCAAGGGAGATAAATTTATTACTAAACCTGCTCGGGCAATAACCAGCTATGTCAGTCAAGCCTTGCCTATAGTGCCCGCCCTTTTATTAGCTTTTTTGATTAATGTTTATATGCATAATCATCCAAAAATTGCTAAAATGGCCGGAGGTCTAGGAAAAGGAACGGTCAGCGGCGCCGTTACTAAAACCGCCATTAAGTAATAAAATTTTATGAGCAAAGAAGTTGAACGCATTAAAGAAAAATTAGACATTGTTGATTTTATTAGCTCTTATCTTCCGCTTCAAAAAGCGGGCAAGAATTTTAAAGCCCTTTGTCCTTTTCATCAGGAAAAAACCCCTTCTTTTGTTGTTTCGCCGGAAAGACAAATGTGGTATTGCTTTGGAGCCTGCGGCGAAGGCGGGGACATTATTAAGTTTTTGATGAAATATGAAAATCTGGAATTTTATGAAGCTTTAAAGTTTTTAGCCGAAAGAGCCGGCATTGAATTGGCGGCTTTGAACCCCGCTGCCCAAAGAGAAATCGGAGGACTTTACGATATTCATGAAAAAGCTAAAGAATTTTTCCGGAAAGAGTTATTTCAAAATCCGGCGGCTTTGGAATATTTAAAAAATCGGGGGCTGGGAGAACAAACAATTGAAGAATTTGAACTAGGTTTTTCTCCGGGCGGGGAAACACTTACCCTCCATCTTTTAAATATGGGTTATGACATTGATGACTTGGTTAAAAGCGGTTTGGTTTTTAAAAGTCAAAAAGGAATGCATCGCGATAAATTTGAGAAGAGAATCATTTTCCCAATTTATAATCATTTAGGAAAGGTAGTGGCTTTTACCGGTCGCCTTTTTTTAGATGAATCAAATGTTTTAGATTTGCCGAAGTATTTAAACAGTCCGGAAACGCCGATTTTTAACAAATCAAAAATTTTATACGGTTTTCATAAATCAAAAAATAGCATTGCTCAATCAAAAAGCGTTCTTTTAGTTGAGGGGCAGATGGATTTTTTAATGGGCTGGCAGGCCGGCATTAAAAATATCGCGGCTGTTTCCGGCACGGCTTTAAGTCAAGCTCATTTAGAAACCTTAAGGCGATTAGCCGACACGGTAATTATTAGTTTTGATAATGATGAGGCCGGCTTAAAAGCTTTGGAGAGAAGTTTGGATGTTTTTGGTAATTTTGATTTTTTCTTAAAGGCTTTAAATCTTTCCGGTTTTAAAGACCCGGCCGAAGCCATTTTAAAAAATCAAGAATATTTTTTGGAAGCCGTTAATAATGCTCAACCGGTATTTTCTTACCTTTTTAAACATTATTTGCCCACCTTAGGTGGTTTGGATAATATTTCCAAAAAACGAGCGCTGCGACACCTGCTTTCAAAAATTAAAAAAATTCCCAGCGCGGTGGAAAGAGATTCTTGGATTAAAGAACTGGTTGGCTATTCAGGGGTCTCCGAGGTTTCTTTAAATCTTGAAATGGCTGCTTTAGAATCGCTGCCGAAAAAAGAAAATCAAACCGTCACGGATGACTTTATTAAAGCCAGCCGGCTAGATTTAATTTCCCAACGTTTAATTACTTTAATCTTTGCCCGGGAAGATTTGTTGCCTCATTTACATCAGTATCGTCAATATTTGCCCTTAACTTTTCAGGAAATCCTTGATAATTTAAATAGTGAAAAAGCCGCCTTTTTTAAAATGAGAGCCAGTTATGAATTTGACGACCTTAAAGCCGAAGTTTTGGAAAAAGAATTTCAAGATTTAATTAAAAACTTGCAAATTGAATTTTTAAAGCAGGAAGGTTTAAGATTAAAGAAAGAAATTAAAGAAGCCGAAAAAAGAAATGATAACGAAGAATTAGATGAAAAGAGCTCAACTTTTTCTCGCCTAAGCCAAGAACTTCACAGGCTTCTGAAAATTTAAAAAAATTACTATTTATAAGATGAAGAAAAAAAATAAAAAAAATCTTAAAGGAAAGAAGAAATTAAGCAAAAAGAAATTCACCCCCCGTTTTAGAAAGAAAAAACATCCGCTTAAACTTTCCCCTCACCGCGAAGAACATTTGGAAATTTTAGGAGATTTGGTTCGCCGCGGCCGCAGTCGGGGGTTTGTGACCGAGGCGGAAATTTTGAATTATTTCCCATATTTGGAAAAAGATTTGCCTTTCTTGGAAAAAATTTATAGCCGTTTGGAAAAAGAAGGCATTGCTGTTCATGAATCCGGTTCTTTAATAAAATCAGCCGGCAATCTTGACTTGGAAGAAATTAGTCCCGATGAATTAAAACGAGCGACCAGTATTGAACAGGGCTTGCCGGATGCCGTTCAGATGTATCTAAAGGAAATCGGCAAAACTCCGCTTTTGGTATTTAAGGAAGAAAAAGAACTGGCCAAGAAAATTGAAAAGGGCGACGAAGCGGCAAGGAAGAAATTAATCCTTTCTAATTTGCGGCTGGTGGTTTCTTTAGCTAAACGGTATGTTAATCGCACTCCCCATTTGGGCATTTTGGATTTAATTCAGGAGGGCAATATCGGTCTTTCCCGGGCCGTGGAAAAATTTGATTATCGCCGGGGGTTTAAGTTTTCCACCTATGCCACTTGGTGGATTCGGCAAGCCGTAAGTCGGGCTTTGGCTGATTATTCACGGACCATCCGCATCCCCGTTCATATGGTTGAAATTCTTACTAAATATTCTCAAACTAAACGCCGCCTGATGCAGGAATTAGGCAGAGAACCTTTGGCCGAAGAAATTGCCGGCGAGATGGGGGTGAATGTTGAAAAAATCCGTTATCTTCAAAAAATTTCCCAAGAAGTTATTTCTTTAGAAGCGCCCATTGGCGATGACAGCGATGATTCTACCCTTTCCGATTTTATAAAAGATGAGCAAAGCCTTTCGCCTGACCAGTTGGCCAACCAAGCTTTGCTTAAAGACCAAATCAGGGAAATTTTGGTTGATTTAAGCGAGCGAGAGCAGAAAATTCTTTCCATGCGATTCGGTTTGGAAGACAATATTTTCCATACTTTGGAAGAAGTGGGCAGAGTTTTTGGAGTAACCCGGGAAAGAATCAGGCAAATTGAAGCCAAAGCGTTGGAAAAAATCAGAAAGCACAAAAAATCAAAATTTTTGGAAGGGTATTAAAAATGGCGCCCGGTCAACTTCGTAAAAATTTTTTTGATTTTTTTGAAAAACGAGAACACCAAATTGTGCCGTTTTCTTCTTTAATTCCCGACGACCCTTCGGTTCTTTTTACCACGGCCGGCATGCAGCAATTTAAGCTTTATTATTTGGGTTTGGCCGATGCTTTTAAAACCGTTCATCCGGCATTAGGAAGAGCCATCGGTTCGCAAAGAGCAACTTCCATTCAGAAATGTTTAAGAACTTCTGATATTGACGAAGTAGGCGATGAAACTCATCTGACTTTTTTTGAGATGTTGGGTCATTTTTCTTTCGGGCCAAGAGGAAAAGATGAGCCGGATGATTTTGGCGTCGGCGGTTATTTTAAAAAGGCTTCAATTTATTGGGGTTATGAATTCATCAAAGAGGTTTTGGGTTTAAAAATTGATTATGTTTCAATTTTTGGCGGAGAAGATAATTTGTTGACTGATGAGGAATCGGAAAAATTTTGGCAGGAAATTAAAAAGAAAAAAGGCGAAAATTTTGAGATTAAAAAATTCGGCAAGAAAGATAATTTTTGGGGACCGGCTGGCGAAAGCGGTCCTTGCGGTCCCAACACGGAAATTTATGTGAAAGGCGTGGAAATTTGGAATGCGGTTTTTAATCAATACGAGCAAAAAAAGGACGGTTCTTTAGTTTTGTTGAAAAACCCGGGAGTGGATATGGGCGCGGGTTTTGAAAGAATTTTAGCGGTTTTAAAAGGAACGACCGATGTTTATCAAACCGATGTTTTTAAGCCGATTCTTGATATTTTGCCTGATTTTAATCTTCGGGACCGCCGGATTATTGCCGACCATTTAAAAGCCTCGGTTTTTTTAATCGCCGAAGGCATTTTACCTTCAAATCTTGAAAGGGGTTATGTTTTAAGAAGGCTGTTAAGGAGGGCAATACTGAAAATTAAGCGATTTGATTTAGATGACGAGATTTACCATCAATTAATCAGCCGCATCATTGAAATTTATAAAGATGTTTATCCGGAAATTAATCATCAAGAAGTGATTTTAAATGTTATTAATGAGGAGAAAATCAAATTTTTTTCCACTCTTAATAAAGGGCTGAAACAAATAGAAAAGTTGAAAACCATTAACGGCAAATTGGCTTTTGATATTTTTCAAAGTTTTGGTTTTCCTTTGGAATTAATTATTGAAGAAACCAAAAATTATTTTTCATTAACCGATGAGCAAAAGAAAAAAATCACCGAAGAATTTGAAGAAGAATTAAAAAAGCACAAAGAAATTTCCCGAGCCGGGGCGGAAAAGAAATTTGGCGGCCACGGGCTTATTTTAAATACCGGCGAAATTAAAGCCGCCAGCCAAGAAGAAATCCAAAAGGTCATCCGTCTTCATACAGCCACCCATTTGCTTCAGCAAGCCCTCCGGGATGTTTTGGGCAACGAAGTAGAACAGCGCGGTTCGGATATTACTGTTGAAAGAACGCGTTTTGATTTTTCCTTTTCTCGAAAAATGACAGTTGAAGAAATTAAAAAGGCGGAAGATATTGTCAATCAAAAAATTAAAGAGGATTTGCCAATAAATTTCCAAGAAATGTCCGAGTCCGAAGCGGAAAAAACCGGCGCTTTGTATTTCTTTAAAGCAAAATATCCGGGAATCGTAAAGGTTTATTATATTGGAAGTTCGTTGGCGAGCGCTTACAGCAAGGAGTTTTGCGCCGGGCCGCATGTCAAACACACAGGCGAAATAGGGAAATTTAAAATTTTAAAAGAAGAAGCCGTGGCTCTTGGCATTCGCCGGATTCGGGCAAAGGTAGAATAATAAACCCCGTAATACAACGGCGATTGCAATTTCTGGCTGACTCGTAGTTAGATTCATACTTCTTTAATTTTATTATGATTCTAAATGATTCTTCTTTGCGTGGAGAAATTGAGTCAGACCTATTGCAGTTGTTATACGGGGTAAACCCCATTTCTAATTTAGTCACGTTTCTAGCGATCGCAGTTTACGCGACCTTTTCCATTAGTCATATTTTCTACGATCGCAGAAAAGATAAAAGATGACTATTGAGGTTCAACCTCAATAGAAAATTGCTGCCTCAGATATCCCACATATGTGGAACATCTGAGGACTCGGAAATTAGAAAATTAGAAAGATGTTCTTGAATTGAAATAATGAAAATAATGAATTTGAATTAAAATTGAGTTGAAACAATGAACTAGCTTTTATCAGCGATAGCAAATAAAAGCTAGTTTCAATAGTTCCAATAAGAAGCCCAGTGTCAGAGGATATAAAGGATGAAGAAAAAAATTTCTTACGAGGCTTATAAAGTCGTATTAGTCATGTTTTCAGCGATCGCAGAATACGTGACTTTTTAGGTAGACTTAGACACTAATTTCTTTTATATTTTCTCTGGGGTATAATAAAGACGGTGGCAGATAAAATAGCAACTTATTTTCAAAATTGGTTGGGAAGAAGGGGGAAAAATCGTTATCTTATAATTGAAAGCTTGGGTAAAAAAATTCAAGTTGCCCTGGCTGATATCAATTTTGGAGAAAAACAAATTAAGGTTTTAAGATATTATATTGTTGAAAAAATTCAGCAAGTAAGACGGACTCCGTTTCTTAATACCTTAATTTTGGCTTTAAATTCCGAGGAAGCCACTACTGTTGAAAGTGTTATTCATTTAAAGCGAGTCCAACCACAGGCGATAATTACTGAAAGCGAATTAGATGATTTGGCCTTTCGGGCATTGTGGGAATTTTTAAACCTCTATCGCAGTTGGGCAGCCAAGAAAATGTATGTTACCGATTTAAATTTGGTTTTAGTTGGCATTGAGGCAAAAGATATCTGGTTGGGGCCGCATAAAGTTTTTAATCCTTTGGGGTTTAAAGGGGAAAATTTTTCTCTTAAGCTTAAAGGAACATTCATTCCTCAATTTTTAGCGCCAACAATTAAAAATTTTAAAAGTTGGACTAAAAATTTGGTTATTGTTGAATCTTCAAGTATTTTAACTTCCGCTTTGGACCAGCGTTTCCATTTGGTTGTCCATTCAACCGATGAACAAACAATAGTTTTTTCTTTAAGCAAAAATGAATTGGTTTATTTCAAACAATTTTCTTGGGGCAAAAATAACTTAATAGCCATCTTAAGGAAACTCTTATTAATTGATGAAGAAACTGCTAAAATTATCTTTGACCGCTACCAGAATAATCAAGTTTCAGACACTTTTAAAAAACTTATTAATAAGTTAATGCTTCAAGAATTGAATATTTTTAAAGGGAAGTTTAATTTGCTTCTCAAAAATTACAAGGAATTAAACAAAGCCGCTCCGGCTTTTGATTTTCGGTTTGCCTTCCCCGATTTTTTTCCTTGGCCTAAATATTTTCAAGGGAAATTGTTTGATTTTAATGATTGGTTAAAAAAACAAGGTTTTAAAGTTTATTTTCCCGGGCAAGAAGGAAGTTCTCTTTCAGGCATTCAAAGCAGTCTTTTGGCTTTAGCAGTTCATTCTTATCTTAGCCCCTCTTACAAAATCCTTAACCAATTTTTGCGGCGTCGCGCTAAATGGTTGATTTCCACTTTATGATTTTTTCAAGCCAAGAAAAAAAGATTTCTCTTAATAAGAATGACAGATTGGCCAATGTCATTGAATGTTTAGTCGGCGTCAAGGCCAAGAAGGTTATTTTAGAAGTTCCCCAAAATTCAAAACTCGGCTTAAATATTGAAAATTTTGAAATTTTAAAAAAAGAAGCTAACACTAAGAAATTAGAATTAGTCATTGAGTCGGCAGACGACCGTATTCTTGAACTGGCAACTTCAGCCGGCCTTAAGGCTTATCACCCTATTTTTGGAACTCAAGAAAAAGTTGTCGTTGATATTCTTCCCCGACAACCCTTTCCCTTAAAAAGGGCCGAGGGAAAAGAAATAAAATTAAAAGAAGAAAAGAAAGAAGAAAAAAAGATAAAGAAAGAAGTGGGGGAAAAAGAAAAACCAGTCGCCCTAGAACGTTTAGAAGCAAAAAAAGAAAGACCAAAACAGCGTCTCCGCTTTAAATGGCGCTGGCTTTTAATTATTGTCAGCATTGCTGGTTTGATTTTTTGGGGATATGAATTGGTGGTTAATATTTTACCGAAAGTAAATATTACTCTTCAATTTCAAAAGACGCCAGTGGATTTTGAAAAAAATATTACTGTGGCTAGCCAATTTTTTAAAATCAATGTGGCCGGCGCCGACATTGAGGTTCCGGGAGAACTCCTTATTTTTAAACAAAATACTCAATTAACCCAGCCGGCTAGCGGTAAAGAAGAAGTGGTTGTTAAAGCCAGCGGTCGCTTGGTAATTTTTAACGCTTACAGTTCTCAGCCGCAGGTTTTGGTCGCCGGCACCAGATTTCAATCGCCGGAGGGCAAAATTTTTAAATTGACTGACCGGATGACAATTCCCGGGGCAGAAATTATAAATGGTGAAATTAAGCCTTCGCAAATTGAAGTTTCGGTCATCGCTGACCAGGCCGGCGCTGATTATAATTTATCACCAACTTCTTGGCGTATCATTGGTTTTAAAGGAACACCCAAGTATGAAAAAATTTATGCTCAGTCAACAAAATCAATGAGTGGCGGCTTTACTGGCGAAAAACCAGTCCCAACTTCGGCGGATATTGATAAAATCAAAACTAATCTTGAAGAAACGTTAAAGACCAGCCTCCAAAATCAAATGATTATGACTTCCGCTGACAAATTTAAAATTCTTGAAGGAGCGAGTGATTTTAAGATGCCTAAAGAAGAAGTCAGCTCTCAAGCGGATGAGCAGGGCAATTTCAGTATTTTCGGTGAAGCCCAGCAACGTTATTTGGTTTTTGAAGAGTCAACTTTGAAAGAAGCTTTGGTTCAAAAAATAAAAAGCGAAAATATAAACGGTATTGATGTCAAAATATTAGAATTTAATTTTGACTACCGGGAGATAAAAGCCGATTTTGAGCAAAAGAAAATGGATTTTAAAGTGAAGGGTCGAATTGTTTTTGCCCCGGTTTTTGAACCGCAAATTTTTAAGAACCAAATCGCTAATTTAGACGAAAAATCTTTAAGAAGCCTTTTATCTTCCTTGTCTCAATTGGAAAATGCTAAAATTTCCTTTTGGCCTTTTTGGGTTAATCACGTTCCCCAAAATTCCGGAAATATTGAGATTAATGTTGAATAAACAAAAGCAATTTTATTTCCTTAGAAGCTCTTCTTAAGAAGATAGCTGTTTTAATTATTTAATTAATAAATTTATGCCAGAGAAATTTGAGTTTCAGAATTTCAAAGAATCTTTAGAAAAAAAGGGAACTTTGGAAATAGAAAAAAAGAGAGATATGATAACTGATAAACAAAGAACAGAAAGTAAAAAAAGAGAGAAGTGATAACTGATAAACAAAGAACAGAAAGTAAAAAAAGAGAGAAGATACTGAAAGGATACCAGAGAATTGTGGCCGAAGAATTGAAAAAAAATCCCATTGAATTATTACCACTCTTTCCGAGCATAACTATTCAGGAGTTAAAAGAACAGTTTCCGGATAAAAGAAGGATAATTGCCTGCGATTTTTATATTGAAAATATTGAATTAGGGAAAGAAAATGTTGGGGGATATAGCGTTGAAAATGTAATCCAGATTGATCATCATGCTCCTACACTCAGAATGCTGAAACCAATTTCCAGCACGAATTTAGCAATGGCATATGTTAAGGAGGAGGGAATAGCATCACCAGCAGATTGTGTGGTCATTAATCATACTGATTGTGATAGTGTTCTTTCTAGCGCAATTATACGCGGCATATTACCTCCGGAAAAAAGATTTGGAGATGCCGCCATTGCCGCTGATCATACCGGTGAAAAAAATGAAATAGCAGATTTATTGACGGCCCTTGAAGAAGAAAGAAATCTTGAATATTCTTTAATTCATTTAAAATTATTATTGGACCATAAAGATTTATTGGACCATAAAGATTTAGATGAAAAAGCAAAAATTCTTTTAGAAAGGTGGCTTAATGAACGAAAACGCGCTGAAGAATTGACGCGGTCAGTTGAAGGCGGTTTTAAACAGACGGGAAATGTTTGGTATGCGAAAGTAGATAAAAAAATAGAAAGTGTTTTTTTCCCTGCGTTTTTGCCAGAGACAATGGTAATAATTATTGCTAGTCCTTTAAAAAACTCTGATAAACTTGATATTAAAGTTCGTTTAGGAATAAAGGCTCCTGAGGGGTTGATGCTAAATAAATTAGATCTTCCTGATTTTGGCGGGCGTTGGAATGCGGGAAGTACAAAAAGACACGCCGGCACAAGTATACCGCTGGAAGAATACGCTCGTATTGTAAACGATAAAATAAAACAATATTTAGCCAAGAAGAATTAAATGAAAAAAAAGAGATTCGCCTCAAAAATCCGTCCTTCTGTAACAAGGCGGGACAAAACCTTAAAAGGTGCGGTGTTGACTTTTTTAAAATGATGGTTAAAATAAGTTTATTAACTAAATGGCATTGAATCTTCGGCCGATTATTGTGGAAGGAATGATTGAGGAAACCTTGCCGGGATTGTTGTTTCGGGTAAGACTGGAAAATCAAAAACAGGTTTTGGCTCATTTGGCCGGCAAGATGAAATTAAACCGAATTAGGGTTATTGCCGGCGACCGAGTTTTGGTGGAAATGTCTTCCTTGGAAGAAAAGAGAGGCCGGATAGTGAGGAGATTATAAAATCTCTAATCAATCGCGAATATTATCTCTAGTAATCTCCAATTAAAAAATAAAAATTTGAGATAATTCGGGATAGAATTAGAGAATGATTAGCGATTATTATTTATGAAGGTTCGCTCTTCGGTTAAAAAAATTTGTAAAAGTTGTAAAACCGTCCGTCGCCAAGGACGGCTTTATGTGGTTTGTAAAAATCCGAAGCACAAACAAAGACAAGGGTAAATTGAGAATACAGGATTTAGAATATAGAATTTAGGGATTAATTTTCCTAAATCCTAAATCCTAAATCCTAAATCCTAAAATGAGACTTATAGGCATAAATATCCCCGATAATAAGCGTATTGAAATTGCGCTGGGTTATATTTACGGAATTGGCCAAAGCTCGGCCGGCAAAATTTTAAAAGAAGCCAGCATTGATGTTAATAAGCGAACTCGGGATTTAAACGCCGAGGAGGTTAATAAAATTCAGTCTATCTTAGAACGTACTTATAAAGTTGAAGGGGAACTAAGGCAGAAAATCAGACAAAATATCAATAGGTTGAAAGAAATAAAATGTTACCGCGGTCTTCGGCATCTTAGGCGCTTGCCGGTTAGAGGTCAAAGAACCAGGACTAATTCTCGGACGGTACGCGGTAATGTCCGAAAAACCATTGGCAGCGGTCGAAGAAAGGTCGGGCTGAAATAAAATATGGGCAAGAAAAAAGTTGTTCAAAAAACCAAAGAGGAGCTTTTGAAAGAAACTGAATCCATTGAAAGTACCCTAGTTAAAAAAGCCGTTCAATCAACCAAGCAAAAAATTGAGCAAGGCCGGATTTACATTAATGTCTCTTATAATAATACGGTTATTACCGTGACTGACCTCAAAGGGAATGTTATTGTTTGGATGTCTGCTGGCTCTTTGGGTTTTTCCGGACCCAAGAAAGCAACGCCTTTTGCGGCGTCTAAAGTGGCGGAAACAGTATTTGAAAAAATCCAAAAATCCGGTCCGACCAGCGTTGAGGTGTTGGTAAAAGGCGTCGGCGGCGGCCGGGACGCGGCTATTAGAGCCTTGGTGGCTAAAGGGTTAAATATTCTTTCTTTAAAAGATATCACTCCCATTCCTCATAACGGTCCCCGGCCTAAAAAAGTGAGAAGAGTTTAAAAAAATGGTAAAAATTAAAGCCATTGAAAAAAAGGAAAGAGCTTTGGGCGCTAAATTATTTTTAAAAGCCGAACGTTGCAATTCGCCTAAATGCGTTATGGTCCGTCGGGCTTATAAACCGGGAATTCACGGTAGAAAATCTCACTCTTCTTTAAGCGATTACGGCCGTCAATTACAGGAAAAACAAAAACTGCAAATAATTTACGGTTTAAACAATCGTCAAATGAATAATCTTTTTAAGAAAGAATCTCATGATAAAATCAGGGTTATTTTAGAACAGCGTTTGGATAGGGTAATTTCTCTTTTGGGGTTGGCGGCTTCAACAAGAATTGCCCGCCAACTTGTTTCTCATGGTCATATTTTGGTTGATGGTCACAAAGTAACAATCTCCTCCTATCAAGTTAAAAAAGGTGATATAATAATAGTTAAGCCTTCATCCAAGGCTTTAAAAATATTTGAGGATGTTCCTTTGAGATTAAAGAATTACTTGCCGCCTCCGTGGTTAAAATTAGAAGTGGAAGAACTGAAAGGCGAGTGTTTAAGGGAACCGACTACCAAAGAAATAAAAATGCCCATTGATATAAATTTAGTCGCTGAATTTTATTCAAGATAATTATGAAATACTCTCATTTAAGCGAAACGGTTAAAATTAAAAAAATTTCTGAAAAAGACAATGTTGGTCTTTTTTATGTGGAAGGTCTTTACACCGGCTACGGCGTTACTTTAGGTAATGCCTTGCGCCGGACTCTTCTTTCTTCTTTGCCCGGAGCCGCCATCACTCAAGTTAAAATTAAGGGTATCAGCCATGAGTTTTCTACTTTGCCCGGAATAGTTGAAGACATCATTGAACTTACTTTAAATTTAAAAAAAGTCCGTTTTCATTTTTTTGCCGAAGAGCCCCAAATTTTAAAATTGCACGTTAAAGGAGAAAAAGAAATGACTGCCGCTGATATTGAATCTACAACTTTTGTCCAAGTGGTCAATCCTTCCCTTCATTTAGCCACTTTAACCAAAAAGCAATCAGAATTGGAAATGGAATTAATAGTAGAAAAGGGACTGGGTTATCTGACGGTTGAGGCTAAACACTTGGAACGGCTTTCCATCGGCACCATTGTTTTGGATGCCATTTTTTCGCCGATAGTCCGGGTAGAATTTAAAGTTGAAAACATGCGGGTTGGAGAAAGAACAGATTATAACCGTCTGATTATAGAAGTTGAGACCGATGGCTCAATAACGCCTTCCGAGGCTTTGCACAAAACCGCCAATATTTTAAAAGACCACTTTGATAAATTTTCGGCTCTGGAAATTATCAAAACCGTCGTTGCTCCGTTGAAAATTTCCAAAGAAGTTAAAAAGAAAGGAGGTCAAGGGAGTCGAAAGAAAAAGGCAAAGTAAATATGAGGCATTTAAAAAAGGGCAGGAAATTGAGCCGAAAAAGAGGTCAGCGCCGGGCTCTTTTAAAAATCTTAGCCGGTCAACTCGTTGAAAAAGAGAAAATAATTACTACCGAGGCCAAAGCTAAAGAGCTTCGGTCTTTTGTGGAACGGTTAATTAGTTGTGGCAAAAAACAAAATTTAGCCGCTTTGCGGCTTCTTCTTCGGCGCTTGCCCAAATTAGCCGCTTATAAGATTTTTCACGAACTGTCGCCGCGCTATCTCTCGCGAAAAGGCGGTTATCTTCAAATTATTAAACAAACCAAAAGGCGTAAGCACGACGCCTCAAAAATGGCGATGATTAAATTTGTTTAACCCTTTATGGATTATGTAATTGATGCTAAAAATAAGAATTTAGGCAGACTAGCTTCGGAAATTGCCGTCATTCTTCAAGGTAAAAAAAGCCCCAAATACGAGCCGAGATTAAAAGGTAGCGACAAAGTAATAGTTAGAAATTTAAGTCAAATGAAAATCAGCGGCAAAAAATATTTTCAAAAAGTTTATTACAAACATACCGGTCCCTTGGGGCATTTAAAAACCAGAAAATATCGGGAAGTTTTTTCTAAAAACCCGGTTTGGATTTTGCGTCATGCGGTTAATTTAATGCTTCCGAAAAACAAACTTCGAGCTAAAAGAATAAAAAATTTAATTATTGAAAAATAAATGAACCTGTTGAATTATTCAACAGTCCCATCCCGAGCATCAGCGAGGGATAAGATTGTTGAGCAGTTATTAAACACTTTAAAAATATGAAGGAAAAAGTAAAAAAGATAAAAAAAACCAAAAAAGAAACTCCGAAGGTGGTTAAAAAGAAATCAAAAAAAATAGAAGCAGTTGAAAAGAAGAGAGAAAAATACATTGAAGCTTTGGGTCGGCGCAAAACTGCCGTTGCCAGGGTAAGGATTTTTCCGGTTTCTCAATCAGCCAAAGCCAGGCCCATTATTGTTAACGGGAAAAATTGGCCGGATTATTTTCTCACTCCCCAGCAAAAGAAAATTGTTGTTTCTCCTTTTGAAACAGTTTCTTCCTGGTGGGAAACCTCAATTAAGGTTAGGGGCGGCGGATTGCAAGCTCAAGCCGAAGCTGTGCGTTTGGGTCTGTCCCGCGCTTTGGTTTTAATTAACCTAAATTGGCGAAAAGTTCTTAAAGCTAAAGGCTTTTTAAAACGCGACCCTCGAATGGTAGAGAGAAAAAAATTCGGTCTTCGCAAAGCTCGTCGAGCTCAACAATGGCGGAAGAGATAGTGATTTATTGGTTTTATTTTGTTTTCTCCATCTTCTTTTGACTTACTTCTTTTGACTTCTTTTGACTTACTTCTTTTTCTTTTGACTTATTTTTCACTTGACTTATTTTTCACTTGACTTATTTTTCACTTATTTTTCTTTATTTTTTCCCTTCCTCAATCTTGTATCATATGATACAAGATTGAGGACTTGAGGTTTCTTTATAAAAACTCTTTCTTTACAATTTTCTCTTTATAGAAATTTTCCTTTATAGAAATCTTCCTTTATAAAAATTTTCTCATCTCTTAAAAGAAAATTTCATTTCCTTGTAAAAATTTACCTTCTTCCTTTAAGAGATAAATTTTGCCGTCAGCAAAACTATATTTTTTAACGCCGCTCTCTAAAACTTGCCAATTAAGAGGCGGTCGGGGGTCGGTTTCGCTGACAATTAATTTGTTATCCGCCAAAATCAAGAAATTGTTAGGATAGTCGGACAGCCAATTAAATTGACCGAAGGTTTGTTCTTGGAGGAAATCAATCGTTAAAATATCACCAGCTGAATTTTTATAATTATCAGTTTCATAATTATCCAGGTAGAAAATAAATGTTTTATTATTCAAAGAAATTAAAAAGACTCTTTTTCCTTCGGGAGAAAAGTAAAAATCCTTAATTTCTTTAGTCAAACTTTTTAATTCGTTATTCAGCCGGTTAAAAATTAAAAATTCTCCCTCGGAAGTCAAAAATCCAATTTCCGTTCCGTCAGGAGCAATTTTAAGAAAGCTGATATTCTGTAAATGAAGCGCTTTAATGTCGGCAGTTTTAAGAACAAGGTTAAAGATATTCAAATCTCCTTTCTTATTGATAAAAAAGAGCTCGCTGGAGGAAATTGAAGCAGTTTTAAATTGGGCCGCGCGGGTTAAAAATTCCAACTTAATTTTTTCAACGTCAAGGGCGTAGAAAGCATTAGTCGTAGCAATGATAATTTTAGTCGGGCTAAAAGGATGAAAATAGGTTTTTTTGATAAGCGAGGAGTCAGCGCTCTTTAATTGTTCTCTGAGGGATGTGAAAAGCTCGTTAAAATTAATGGCGGTGGCCGGCTTTTCTAAATTGGTCAAAAAATAATTGTCAAAAGTATCGGCGGTAATTATTAATTTAGATTGAGAACTGCTTAAAATAACTTTATTTCCTTTAAGATAAAACTGGTTGAATTTTAACTCATCTTTTTTTGTTTGATAAACCAATCCTTCCCCGGTCAGCCAAAAATCTTTAATTTTTTCGGATAAAGGCGATTGCCAAGAAGGAGAAGAAGTGAAAAGTCTAATATGGGTGGCGCTGGTTACTTCCGCGGGTTTAACTTTTAAAGTTTTTTGCCAGGATTGATAACCTTCCTTAACAATTTCTATTTGGTAATCGCCGGGAGTTAATTTAGAAATAAGAATGTCACCCGGGAAAAGACCCCTGTTGACATGGTAAGGTTTTTGGTTAATTTTTATTTGGGCCTCAGCCGGAGAAAATTTAAGAGCAATATCGCCGGTCTTGGTAATTGATAAATGAGGCCAATTTTTCCAGTTTACCACCAAGCCGCTGGCAGTTAAAAAAAGGTAGGCGCCAACTACCACAAAAATAACTGTTAAAACAAACAAGAAGAGTTTTCTAAGTTTTTTAGGCATTTTATTGCATAGGAATTTCTAAATTCCTATACGCGGAATAACGCTGACTCAACGCTGATTGACGCAGAAATTTTTCTGCGTAGTTCTGCGTCTTTTCCGCGTTAGTCTGCGATAGTGCGCGAGCGGAGAGAGCGCCTATATACTGGGCTAGACCAAAGACTTTTAAAATTATATGATTACTTTAGGAATAAAGGAAGCCCGATAACATTTTAAATTTATGAAAATTAAAAATAGTTCGGTTAAAGCAAAAACTGCCAACTTAAAAAATCCTTCAATCACTCAAAGGGGAAAATTTATTGTTCAAGGAGGTCAGCCCTTGGCCGGGGAAATTCAGTTAGCCGGTTCCAAGAATGCCGCCACTAAAATGCTGGTTGCTTCGCTTTTAACCGAGGAAGAATGCGTTTTAGAAAATTTTCCCGAAATCGGCGATACCGAAACTGTTAAAGAACTTTGTCGGTCTTTAGGCAGCCAAATCAATGAAAAAGGTTCGTTTTTAAAAATTAAAACTCCCAAAATTGAAAATGTGGAAAGTTTTGCCCTTCGGTACCGAAATCGAATTCCCATTTTGACTTTAGGACCGCTTTTAGCCAGAGTGGGAGAGGCGAAAGTGCCGATTGTCGGCGGCGATAAAATTGGCTCCCGACCGGTTGACTTCCACTTAAAAGCTTTAGAATCATTAGGAGCAGTTATCACCATTGAAAAAGATTATTACCGAGCTACTGCTCCTTACGGCCTTCACGGCGCCAATATTATTTTTGCTTATCCCAGCGTTGGCGCCACGGAAAATGCCGTCCTCGCCGCGGTTTTAGCCAAAGGAAAGACTTTTATCCGGGGAGCGGCGGTTGAACCGGAACTCATTGATTTAATAAAAATGCTCCAAAAAATGGGGGCTATTATTGAACTGGGAGCCAACCGTCAAATTTATATTTCCGGAGTGGAAAAGCTTTCCGGCGTTCATCATTGGGTTATTCCCGACCGGAATGAAGCCGTTTCTTTTGCCTGCTTGGCTTTAGCCAGCGGTGGCAATATCTTGATAAAAGACGCAATCCAAGATCACTTAATTACTTTTTTAAATGCGGTAAGACGTTGCGGCGGCAATTATGAAGTTAAGGAAGAAGGGATTAGATTTTGGCGTTCAAAGGAACTTGCGGGTTTGGAATTGGAAACTGATACTCATCCCGGATTTATGACTGACTGGCAGCAGCCGATGACAATTGTTTTAACTCAAGCTCAAGGAATTTCGGTAATTCACGAAACGGTTTACGAAGACCGCTTTGGCTATACCAAGGACTTGAATTTAATGGGCGCGAGGATTACAGTATTTTCAAAGTGTCTGGGAGAATTGCCCTGCCGTTTTAAAAATCGCGGTTTTCCTCACAGCGCGGTTGTTGACGGAAAAACGCCGCTTAAAGGAACAAAAATCAAGGTGCCTGATTTGCGAGCCGGCATCGCCCATCTCATTGCCGCCTTGATAGCTGAAGGCGAGTCAATCATTGAAGGCATTGAGGAAATTGACCGGGGCTACGAAAAAATTGATGAGAGATTAAAAAATTTAGGGGCGGACATTTTAAGAATAAAGGGAAATTAGTAATTAGTAATTAGTAATTAGTAATTAGAAGTTAGAAGTTAGAAGTTAGAAATTAGAAATTAGAAATTTTTTTAACTATGTTTATTCGTAAAATCGGCATTGACTTGGGAACGACCAATACTTTGGTTTTTTTGCCTGACAAGGGAATTGTTATTAATGAACCAACGGCCGTGGCTATTCGCCGGCCGGACAATACGGTTTTAGCTGTTGGCGCCGAAGCCAAAGAAATGGTTGGTCGAACGCCGGATAACATTGTTACTTACAAACCATTAAAAGACGGCGTCATTGCCGAATATTACATTACTCAAATGATGCTTCGTTATTTTATTTCCAAAGCCGTCGGACCTTTTAATTTATTTAAGCCAGAAGTTGTCATTTCTATACCGGCGGGCATTACTTCTACCGAATACCGGGCAGTTTATAAGGCGGCCAAGGAAGCCGGAGCCAAGGAAGTTTATCTGGTTCGGGAGCCAATTTTGGCGGCTTTGGGAGCCGGCATTCCCATTCATTCGGCAGAAGGCAATATGGTTGTTAATATTGGCGGCGGCACCACGGAAGTGGCAGTGATTTCTTTAGGAGGGATTGTCACTTGGTCAAGTTTGCGGGTAGCGGGTAATCGTTTTGACCAATCAATTGCCGATTACATTAAGAAGAAATACGCTTTAGCCATTGGCGAAGCAACGGCTGAAAATATTAAAATTACCATTGGTTCGGCAATTTCTAATAAAAATAAAATGGAAATGAAAATCCGGGGTCGGGATTTAATTTCCGGCCTGCCCAAAGATTTAATCGTTAATTCCAATGAAGTCGTTGAAGCTGTCAATACTCATTTAATTGATATTATGAATGCCACCCAAGCAGTTTTTAACGTCACGCCGCCGGAACTGGCCGCTGATATTATGAGTAAAGGAATAATTTTATCCGGCGGCAGCGCTCAACTTCGGGATATTGATGAGTTTTTTAAACGTTCATTGGGCGTTACCTCTTATGTGGCTGAAGAACCGATTTTTTGTGTGGCTAAAGGAACAGCCATTATTTTAAACCACTTGGATGTCTATAAACGGACTCTTTTAAAATAATTAATGTTTTTCGGCAACGAACATCTGGTGAAAATTTTTAAAAACTTAGCCGCCAATAACGAACTCGGCCAAGCTTACCTTTTTTTTGGCGACGCTCAAATAGGTAAATTTCTTTTTACTCAACATTTGGCTTATTTTTTGGAATATAACGAGTGGCAAATTCTGCCCCGTCTTTTAATTGATGCTCAAATTATTTTACCTGACGAAAAGGGAATTATCGGCATTGATACGGCTATTGCCATAAGACAATTTCTTTTTCAAAAACCCCTGCGTTCAAAAAGAAGATTGGCGGTTATCAATGAAGCCGCTCAACTAACACCCGAAGCCCAAGCTAGTTTGCTGAAAATTGTTGAAGAGCCGCCGACTCAAGCCCTCTTAATTTTTATTATTCAAGAACCTTCTCTTCTTCTGCCGCCGCTCTTATCAAGATTAACCAAAGTTTATTTTTCTCGTTTATCTCAAAAAACCATTGAGGAAATTCTTCAAAAACATTACCATTTGAATGAATCGCGAGTTCAAAAAATAGCGGAAAAGTCTTTTGGCCGAATAGGCCGGGCTTTGGCATTATTGTCGGAAACAGAAAATCAAACCGGCAATTTAAGTCAAGAAGTAGAAGAAAAAATTTTGTTTTTCTGGGAAAATAAGTTTAAAAATTATAAAATTTTAAAAGAACTTTTAGAAAGAAATTCCTTAATTAAACGCTATAATCTTAATGAAAATCTTCAAAGAAAAGCCATTGAATATCTTCTTAAAAAAAGCCCTTAACTTTTGTTATGAACGAGAAAGAATTTTTAGATAATTTAGGAAAGCAGTTTGACGAATTCATCGGCCTTTTAAAAAATGAATTTAACGTCATTCGCGTCAATAGGCCAAGCCCGGCATTGGTGGAAAACATTAAAGTTGATTGTTACGGACAAAGTTTGACCATTAAGCAGTTGGGGAGTATTAATACTTTTCTGCCCCGAGAAATAAGAATTCAACTTTGGGATAAGGAAATTATCAAAAATGTCTTAAAATCCTTAGAAACGAGCAAACGGGGATTTTCTGCCAGCGCCGAAGGGAATTTAATAAAAGTATTTTTGCCGGAACTAAGTCAGGAACGGCGCCAGGAATTGAAAAAAATCGTTAAACGAATCAGCGAAGATTTTAAAATTAAGATTCGTCATCTGCGAGACGAAGCTAATAAACGCATTCAGGATTTTTTTGAAAAAAATGAAATAAGCGAAGACCAAAAATTTAAGTTAAAAGAAAAAATTCAAAAGAAAGTTGAGGAAGTAAATAAAGATTTAGATGAACTTTTAAACTCTAAAATCAAAGAAATTGATGTTTAATTGTTTCTAAAAATGAAACTGTTGAATTATTCAACACTTTAAAAGTATGGTCTTTTTGATTATCATTTTCCTTGCGTTTTTGATTTTAATCCATGAACTTGGTCATTTTTTGATGGCTAAGCTTTTTGGCGTCCGGGTGGAAGAGTTTGGTTTTGGTTTCCCGCCGCGCCTTTTGGCTAAAAAATTCGGAAAAACCGTTTACAGTTTTAATATTTTGCCTTTCGGCGGGTTTGTCAGGATTTTCGGTTTGGAAAAAGAACCGGAAAAACTTGGTGATAAACTAAATCCGCCGAAAGACAGCTTTTTGGCTCAGCCGGTTTGGCGGCGCTCCTTAATCCTTTTGGCCGGTATCTCAATGAATGTCTTTTTGGGCTGGCTGCTCTTTAGTTTTATTTTTATGCTCGGCAATCCTTATCGGCTGCTAATTTCGGAAGTGTTTCTCAATTCGCCGGCAAAAATTGCCGACCTAAAGCCGGGCGATGCCGTTTTAAAAATCAATCGGGGCGAGCAGACTCTTCAAGCGCCTCTCACCGCCGAAGAATTTTCTAAATTTATTCAGGAGGACCCCGGCGGCATCTTTGATTTGACTATTAAGCGTCAGGAAAAAGTTCTTAATTTTCAAATTCAAGGCCGAAGCAAACCGCCGGCTGGGCAAGGACCTATGGGCATTGCTTTAGCTGACGTGGGTTCAGCCAAACAACCATTTTTTCAAGCTTTTTTAAAAGGGGGAGCAATGACATTTTCGGTTCTTAAAGAAGTGGCAGTCGGACTTTTTAAATTTTTTAGTCAAGTTTTTGTTAATTCCGAAATTTTAAAAAGCGTGGCCGGGCCAGTGGGAATTTTTTCTTTGGCTTTTCAATTCGGCAGTTTTGGCTTGTTTTATTTTTTGCAGTTCATTGCCATTCTTTCCCTTAATTTGGCGGTCTTAAATATTTTGCCTTTCCCGGCTTTAGATGGCGGTCAAATTATATTTTTCTTAATTGAAAAAATTAAAGGTTCGCCAGTTTCCTTTCGGGTTCAAAAATTAATTAATGG
>PEUU01000018.1 GCA_002781185.1 Candidatus Jorgensenbacteria bacterium CG03_land_8_20_14_0_80_38_39
GAAATAAAGTATTCAGTACATCAAGGAAAACTAACTTTTTTATTACCTCAGACAAAAATCCAAAGGGCTTAGAGGGCGGGACACTACGGGGCAGGTAAAACAGAAATCGAGCAATCTCTTTCTTGCCCGATCTCAATCAATGCTCCCGAATTAAAACCCTCTCAAACTTTTGAAATTATTTTGCCAAATCTGATTCACAAATCCAAGACCCTCCTTCGCTTCCGCCTTCGCTAAAGCTTCATCGGACAAGAAAGCTACGGGCGGGCGCAGAACGGAATCTGAAATGATAGCCGCTCCGCCCCGCCGCCGCAAAGCGGCGGCCTGCCTCGCAGAAAAATACTCTTTACGATTTTTGATTTTGCGCGCGCTGACTTTTTTGGAAAATTCGGAAGTTCGCTTCGTATTTAATGGCTCCGGCGGCAGGATTCGAACCTGCAACCAACTGCTTAACAGGCAGCTGCGCTACCGTTGCGCTACGCCGGAATACGTAATTTTCGCTTTCGTCTGACATCACTAATATTAATTATATTATTTTCAACTTCAGTATAACAATTTTTTTATAAAGGTACACACTTTGGAATATTTTTATTATAAATTGATTTAACCTTTAGTCAAATTTTGAGATTCAACTTTATACGTTTTGTAAAAAAGATCCGCCGGAGCGGATCAATAAAAATTTGAAAAAATCAAGACCTCAATGTTAAAATCTCAACAATCTCTTTTTGAATCTGCTCATCTGAGATAGAATATTCAACAACAACTATGGGCACCTGGGGATGTTTCTCCTTATGATTTTTAACCCAATTCCGACCGGTAACCTGAACCGGGAACACTTCGTAAAAAGTCCTCCCAACCTTTACAACAACAAAATCAATCCCTTGCCGGTCGGTTGAATCCCGTTTTGAGGACTTAACAAATCCTCTAATAACCCCTTTGTCTTGGAGTTGACGAAGAATCTTGTCCACTCGGCTTTCACGACGAAGGCCGATTTCTTCTTCTAGTTTTATCGGTTCCATTTATCTCTCCTTCCTTTTTTATTGTTAATAAATATGAAACTAATAAATTTATATCACAATTTTTTTATTTTTGCAATAACCTTGATTATTTAATAAAATTTCTTAAAATGAGAGTGTTAAATAATTATTCAATATTCTCAAATAAAAACCGCCCATAGCTCAATTGGTAGAGCAACAGCCTTTTAAGCTGGTGGTTGGAGGTTCGATTCCTCCTGGGCGGACTGAGCGAGGCGAAGGATAACCAGAGCAAGCAAAAGTCTTTGCTTGTGTGAGGAGCCAAAGACTGGAGCCCGAGCGAAACGAGAACAAGGCGGGGTCGCGGCCTTTTACGCGGACAAACCAAGAATAAAAATAAAAAACCTGCCGATGGCGGGTTTTAAAATCGGGTAAGTTAAATTTTAATTTTAATGAGATTCCTCTTTAACTGAACCGCCCTTTCGGAATTTTAATTGGTGTTTTTGGCGGCGGGAGATGAAGTTAACCAAATAGTTAATGAGCCAAGCCAAAACAATAATAAGGCTGTAATAAAGCAGGCCGGTTGTTGAAAATTGAGGCGCTTCATTTATATACACCCAAATAAGGACCAGAGCATAGGCAATGGTAATGAGTTTTAAAATTTGGATGCTCTGTTCAGTGCTTTGATTTTTAACTTCCACGATTAATTGAATGGCTGAAGCTACATAATCCTTGGTCATCTGCCAAAGTTCTCGGATATATTCATAAGTGTCTAATAATGTTTCAAATTCGTATTGAAAAAGGTCAGATAAATATTTATCTACTTGGATAGACTTGGCAATCTTGGCTCGAGTACCGATAAAGGTTTTCATTTGATTAAGGCGATAATTGATGAAATTAATGGTCTCTTGATATGCGTCCAGTTCATCCCTAAAGATGTCGGCTTCCTGGGCAGCAATTTTTTCCTTATTTTTGATAACGGCAATTTTTTCCCAAATGACCCGGTGGATATTAAGGTAACTCTTTAATTGATCATTAAACTCTCGGAAGAAAATCTGTTGATAAGCAATCTCTTCTATTAAATCTTTTTTTGTAGATAAGGCAATAATGAGAATACATTTGTTTGTTCTAAAAACCGTAATTTCATTGGTGAAAGACTGGTCGTAAACTTCGCCGAATTTTTTCTTATCAACGATAAAATCTTTTAAATTTTGGGAAGTTATGCCAATAACGGTTGTTCTTGGCGGATGAGGGGTTTCAATGTTGGCTAAAATTTTTGGTATTGGCGCGCCGAGGGAAAAAAGATAAGAAATCGCCGGCTCAAAAGCATTGTGGACATAATCGTCAAGTTTTTTTTGAGCGTCTTCAATATCATCTGAGGCCGTTTCAATGGTATACAATCCATCTTCAAAGTATTTAATCATCAAGCCGTTAATAGTTTCGGCTTTTACATATTCTAGACCGCCGGGCTCTTTTGTTACTTTAGCGATATTTAGGGCTTTATGAAATTTTTGGAGTTTTTGTTTTGACAATTCTAAATCCGATTCGCCTTCAGTGAAAAATTTATAAACCTCAACCATATGAAGCTGGGTTCGGGGATACCAACCGCCAGTGATTATTTTGGTTATTTGATGAGAAGATTGAGGAATATTTTCCATTTTAGAAAAATTAAATGTCTTTATTTTTATTATAACATATTTTATGATGAAAGAAAGTTTTTTGGTAAAGGGACGATTCTGAAAATAGGGGAATGAGAAGGAAGAATAAAAAGAAAATATTTTCTACGGAACTGGGCATTAATTTGGAAAAAGGCAAAGAAACCGAGATTTTTAAATGGTTTTTAGCCTGTCTTTTATTCGGCAAACCGATTCAACAGGAAGTGGCGAAGAGAACTTATTTTGAATTTCAAAAAGAAGGATTGCTGACGCCGGAAAAAATTTTAAAAGCCGGCTGGGATAAATTGGTAAAAGTTTTGGATAAAGGTCATTATGTAAGATATGATTTTTCAACCGCCGCCAAACTTTTAGAAATTTGCCAAGAACTTAAAGAAAAATACGGCACCTTAACCGAGCTTTTAAAAAAATCAAAAAATCAAAAAGAGTTAGAAAGGAAATTATTGGAATTTAAAGGAATCGGGCCGGTAACAACAAAAATATTTCTGAGGGATATCAAAAAAACTTGGCCTTAAAATACAACTCTCATTAATAAAGTAACTTACCATTCCAAACTTGATTTGTTTGCCTCGCCCGACGCGAATTAAATATTTTTGATAAATTTATTATAATTGAAAATTTTAAGATTATCTGCTAAATTATTCTAAATGAAAGAATTTGAATTAATTAAAGCCGTCCTCATTTTTTTGGCTGTGGTAGTCAGCGATATTATTTGGATTTTTTATATTCGGCGGGCGGCCGAAGGAAAAGCTGCTCAAGCGGCGTTTTTCGGGGCAATGATTTGGGTTTTTGGCGCTTTCGTGGTCGTCGGCTATGTGGAAAATCAATGGTATTTAATTCCGGCAGTCTTCGGGGCATTAATAGGTACTTACTCAGCCGTAAAATATGATAAAAGGTTTAATAAAAAGAAAGAAATTTAAATATCCCAAAAGTTTTAAATATTATATTATATAGATATGCCTGGGGATAAAAATCTTTTCTCTTCTTTGGGACATACCGAGTTTTCTAAAGAAAGGGATGATGAACAAAAAATGGAAAAGCTTGTTGAAAAAGCCAGAGGGATATTATTTGCCAAAAGTATAGAGGAAAAAATTCAAAAAGAAGCGGGAGAAACACTCAAGGAGGAAGAAATTCTTGGAAAAGGGAAGGAGATTCTTAATGAAGAAGCTCGGGAAGAAATTAATTTTATTGAGCAGCAATTTGAAGACCTTTTAAACGACAGCAAACGCCTGGAAGAAATGCTTCGGTTTCTGGAAAAGCAATATGGTTGGAATAAAAGTGAGGCTTGGGCAATGTTAGGAGTGTTGCGGCATGGGCTTAATGTGTTTTATTATAATATAGAGTTTGGAGCGCCGGACGAAGAAACCGTCCCTAAATCAGGAGCAAGAAGTTTAGAAACCGTATTTTTTCAATCGATTGCTCATGATTATAGTCCAGGAACCGCGGCCAAAGCGCTTTCTTTGGTTCGTTTATATCTTCAAAGCGCGCGAGAGTTATTAAAAGAAAGAAAAAAAATTTAAAATTAAAAAGGTCGGTGATAAAAATTTCCCTTTTATGGATGAAAAAATAAAAAATTATTTGGGTCTAGCGATTATCATCGTTTTGTTTATTTTTTCTTTTATTGCTTGGAAATACGTTGATTTTTATTCCAAGTCAATTCAACCTTCTTCTTTTCGCAGTTTTTCAGTAACAGCCGACGATAAAGTAGTTGCTATTCCTGATGTTGCTCAGTTTAATTTCAGCGTGATTGTCCAAGGCGGGAAAGATATTGCTTCTCTGCAAAAAGAAAATACTGAAAAAACCAACAAAGCCATCGGCTTTTTAAAATCGCAAGGCATTAATGAAAAGGACATTAAGACTTTAGCTTACAATTTGGAACCCCGTTATCAGTATTACAGCTGTCTTTCTCAAACCGCGGCGCCTTGCCCGCCTCCGGAAATAGTCGGCTACACGGTTACTCAGACCATTCAAGTAAAAGTCAGGGATTTCAGTAAAATTGGCGAAGTATTTTCCAGCGTTATTCAAAACGGCGCCAATTCCACTTCTCAGCTTTCTTTCACTATTGACGACCCGACTCAATTTCAAAATCAAGCCCGGGTTAAAGCCATAAAGAAAGCTCAAGAAAAAGCTGAAGTCATTGCTCAAGCCGGCGGTTTTCGTTTGGGGAGACTGCTTTCCATTGAAGAAAGCGGGCCGCTTCAGCCAGTTTATAGGTACGGACTTGGCGGGGCAGAGTTGAGCAAACTTGGAGCAGCCCCGGCGCCTACGATTGAACCTGGTTCTCAAGAAATAAGTGTGAGCCTTTCCTTGAAGTACGAAATTGAATAAAAATAAATTTTAACTGTTTTAGTCAAATCGCTTGATTTAATTTGTAAATCTATCAAGGTTTAACCTTGATGGACATTCTTGAGCACTTTAAAAATTTTTTGGACGTCTTAAGGCATTTTCGGGTTCCAAATTATCGGCCGGAATTTTTTTATTTCATATTTGTCGGATGAGAAAGAAAAGATTAAAATAGTGATAAATGAAAATTAGCCGAGAAAAAGCTTGGGCTTTATTGAACGGGTATGTAAAGTCTCCAAGTTTAATCAAACATTCTTTGGCTGTGGAAGCGGCAATGAGAGCTTGTGCTTTAAAATATGGAGGAGATATTGAAGAGTGGGGGATTTGCGGCTTGCTTCACGATTTTGATTTTGAAAAATTTCCAATCAAAGAACGCCATCCTTTTGAAGGAGCAAAAATTTTAAAAGAGTTAAATTATCCCCCGGAAATCATTGAAGCTATTTTGGGTCACGCTTCTTACAGCGGCGTTAAAAGAGAAAGTTTAATGGCTAAATGTTTATATGCTGTTGATGAGCTTTGCGGATTTTTAATGGCTTTAGCTTATATTCGACCGACTCATTTTGAAGGAATGAGTTCAGAGTCAGTTAAGAAGAATTTAAAAAAGAAAGGTTTTGCCGAAAAAATAAGCCGGGAGGAAATTGAGGAGGGGATTTTTGAATTGGGTGTTGACAAAGATGAACATTTTAATTTGCTCATTAAAACTCTTCAGGGTATCTCCAAAGAATTAGGATTTTAAAATGATAAATGATAAATTTTGAAGATTTTAAAAAATTAGATTTAAAAGTAGCGAGGATAATTGAAGCCGAAAGAATTGAAAATTCGGAGAAGCTCTTGAAGCTGAAGATTGATTTGGGAGACGAAAAACGTCAAATTGTCGCCGGCCTTGGCAAGACTTATTCGCCAGAAACTTTAAGAGGGAAAGAAATTGTCGTGATAATAAATTTGGAACCAAGACGGCTTTTGGGTATTGAAAGTCAAGGCATGCTTTTGGCTGCTGATAACAATGAGCCGATTTTATTAATTCCCGAAAAAGAAGTTCCGCCAGGCACTAAAATCCGCTAGGCATTATGAAGCATTTAAACATTAAAATTTTCGGCCGGGTCCAAGGCATCTTTTTTAGATATGAAACCGTTAAAAAAGCCAAACAATTAAATATTAAAGGTTTTGTTAAGAATGAACCTGATGGTAGGACGGTTTATATTGAAGCCGAAGCTGAGGAAGAAAATTTAAAAGAATTTTTAAAATGGTGCGAAAAGGGACCGTTTTTGGCTCGGGTAGAAAAGACGGAATTTGAATTTCAAGAGAAGATTAAAAATTTTCCTGCTTTTAAAATTTTAGAAGAATAAAAAGTCATCTAAACTGCAATCGTCATAAACGTGACTAATAAGTCATCTATTCTGCGATCGCAGAGAACGTGACTAATGAAAAAAAGTCATCTATTCGGCGATTGCTATAAAGACGACCCCGCACCTTTTCAAGACAACATAATTGAAAATCTGGGATTTCAGAAAAAAGCAAGGCATTTTAGACAATTAAAAAATATCTTTAGAAAAACGGGATTATTAAAAATAATTCCAGTCCTGAAAAGGTGCGGGGCCGTCGGCTCTTCTTTTGTTAATTAAAAAAATTTGGTAAAATTGACAAAGAAGGTTAAAAAATATGGAAGGCGAAAAAATGGAAAAAATCTTGGGGGCCAAACCTGATTTAACCGAGATCAATATATTTGAGACCACTGGTTTTTCAGAGTATTTGAGAAAAAAAATAAAATTTACCGAGGAATGTTTTTCTACTGCCCAAAACCCCGAGGCGAAGGCTTATTATTTAAACCAAAAAAGAGCGTTGGAAGATTTGATGAAGCAAGTAATAAAATATTTATCCCGCCAAGAGGAATGTTCAAAATTCTCTTTTGAAGAAAAGCTGAAAAGCAAATTAAAACCCTTGGAGGAAATTTTAGCAAATGAGGAACTGGACGATGAAGAAAAGCAAATAGCCATTCACGAACGAACAAAACTGGAAAATTATCGCCGGGAATTAAGTGATTTTAAAAATAAACGGTTAAATTTCTCCTAAGGTCCAAAACCAACAGCATTTAAGTTATTTTTATGGAAGCCTCAATAAATCTTGCCCGAGAAAATAAAAAACTTAAGCTTAAGGACTTTTTAGTTCAATTTAAAGCTTCAACCAAAGGATTGTCTGAAGAAGAAGCCCGAGCTCGCCTGGCTGAGTATGGTTTTAATATTTTAGAAAAGAAGAAGTGGCGGTTTGAAAAACCGCGACTTTTTTTAAGCAAATTTAAAAATCCCCTTATTATCCTTTTGTTGGGCGGGACTTTAATTTCCGCTTTTTTGGGCGAAATCATAGACGCTTCTTTAATTTTTTTAGTCATTATTTTGAGTTTTGTTTTGGATTTTTACCAAACTTCCAAGTCAAGTCAAGCAGTTGAAAAATTAAAAAGCCGAGTGACAATAACCGCCGCGGTTTTGAGAGAAGGACAAAA
Organism: Candidatus Jorgensenbacteria bacterium CG03_land_8_20_14_0_80_38_39; assembly: GCA_002781185.1. Taxonomy (GTDB): domain Bacteria; phylum Patescibacteriota; class Minisyncoccia; order UBA6257; family GWB1-50-10. The sequence continues at coordinate 7,485 of PEUU01000018.1, forward strand.
AAGGGAAGTTAAAGTTTCGGAAATTGTCCCCGGTGACATCATTTTTTTATCGGCCGGCGACATTATCCCGGCTGATGCCTATGTTGTTTCCGCCAAGGATTTATTTGTAAACGAAGCGGTTTTAACCGGGGAGTCATTGCCCGTAGTCAAGGAAAGCGAGGAAATGTTTTTAGACCTTAGTCTTCCAAAAGAGGACTCTGAAATGTCATTGCTTTTTGGAGGAACAACGGTTGTCAGCGGTTTTGGCACGGCTTTGGTAACTGCCACGGGTTTAAAAACTACTTACGGCAAAATCATTGAAAATCTGACCGACATAGAGCCGGAAACAGAATTTGACAGGGGAGTAAAGCAACTGGGCGGTTTAATTTTTAAAACCGTGATATTCCTTGTTACTTTCGTCTTTTTTATTAATTCTCTTTTAAATCACGGCGTTCTTAATTCTTTTCTTTTTGCTTTGGCTTTAGCCGTAGGAATGGTGCCGGAACTTTTGCCGATGATTATCACCATCGCTTTGGCGAGAGGAGCAGTTCGGATGGCTGGTAAAAAAGTTATTGTTAAAAATCTTCCCTCCATTCAAAATTTGGGCAATATTGATATTTTTTGCACTGATAAAACCGGCACTTTAACTGAAGATAAAATTAAACTGGAAAAATATCTTGATATTAGCGGAAAAGAAAATAAGAAAGTTTTAAAATATGCTTACTTAAACAGTTTTTTTCAAACCGGCTTGCACAGTCCCTTGTCAGAAGCTATTTTGGTCCATAAAGATGAAGTTTCCATAGGGGGATATCAGAAAATTGATGAAGTGCCTTTTGATTTCTCCCGGAAATTTCTTTCCGTTGTTGTTGAAAAAAATCAGAGAAAAGATTTAATTTCTCTGGGGGCGCCGGAGGCAATTTTTAATTTGTCAGTTTCTTATGACCTTAATGGTAGGATTAAACCTTTGACTTCACAAAAAAAAGAGGAGCTCAAGGGAATTTTTAAAGAATTAAGTGCCAATGGTTTTCGGGTTTTGGCCGCGGCTTACAAAGAAATTAAGTCCCGGCAGAAGACCTTTGTCAAGAAAGACGAGACGAAATTAATTTTTTTGGGTTTAACCGCTTTTCTTGACCCGCCAAAAGCTACAGCCAAAACCGCCCTTAAAAATTTAGAGAAAAATGGGATTCAGTTTAAAATTTTAACCGGCGACAATGAATGGGTGAGCGAATATATTGCCCGTTGGGCAGAAATTCCTCAGACAAAAGTTTTATTAGGCGAGCAGATTGAAAAAATGAGCGATGCCCGATTAAGAAGGGTTGTCAATGATGTCGGTATTTTCGCCCGCGTCACTCCCGAGCAAAAAGAAAGAATTATTTTAGCCTTAAAGCGAAATAAGCATGTTGTTGGTTATTTAGGTGATGGCATAAATGATGCCTTAGCGATGCACGCGGCCGATGTTGGTATTTCCGTTGATAATGCGGTTGATGTTGCCAAAGAAACCGCTGACATCGTCCTTTTGGAAAAAGATTTAGAGGTTTTAATTGACGGAGTGGCAGAAGGAAGAAGGACTTTTGGCAATGTGATGAAATATTTGATGATGGGAACCAGTTCTAATTTCGGTAATATGTTTAGCGTTGCCGGCGCCTCTTTAGTTTTGCCATTTTTGCCCATGCTGCCGCTTCAAATCCTTTTAAACAATTTCCTTTATGAATTTTCCCAAATTTCTTTGCCGGCCGACAATGTTGACGCGGAATTGGTAAAAAAACCCAAGAAATGGGACATAAAATTCGTTAAATATTTTATGATTGTCTTCGGTCCCATCAGCTCTATCTTTGATTTTTTGATTTTTTTTCTCCTTTTGACTTTATTTAAAGCCAATGTTTCTCTTTTTCAAACCGGCTGGTTTTTAGAATCTCTTTTTACTCAAACTTTAATTGTTTTTGCCATTAGAACCATCAAAACGCCTTTTTGGCATTCGCGGCCGAGCAAGTATCTGGTAACCGGCGTGGCTTTTGTTCTCGTTTTGTCCTTAATAATTGTTTTCACGCCTTTGAAAAATTTGTTTGGCTTTTCCTCTTTGCCGGCTTTTTATTTCCTGATTTTGGGATTTTTAATCGCCGCCTACTTCTTCTTGGTGGAATTTGTCAAAAAAAAGTTTTATCAAAGATTCAATCTGTAATATGAAGAATTTTCATTGGATTATTTTAGCTATTCTTTCAGCTTTTTTTGCGGCCTTAGTAACTATTTTCGGCAAGATCGGCGTTAAAGACATTGATTCAACACTGGCAACGACTATTCGCGTACTGATAATGACGATTTTTTTGGTGGGGGTATCGTTTTTTTTCCAGAAATGGCCTTTAATTTCAACCATTTCAAGTCGGCCCCTTCTTTTTATTATTTTAAGCGGTTTAGCCGGCGCTTTATCTTGGCTATTTTATTTTTTAGCCCTAAAATTCGGTCCGGCCGGTGTAGTGGCCGCCTTGGATAGATTGAGCGTGGTTTTCGTCATTTTTTTAGCCGCCTTATTTTTAGGCGAAGGTTTGAATTTTAAAACCGTTTTGGGAATTATTTTGTTGATAAGTGGAACAATTTTATTGGTATTTCAATAAATTTGGTATTTCAATAAATTTAAAAATCCCATTTGATTTGATAAAAATCCCATTTGATAATTTGTCAGGTTAAAAAGCTATGGCTTTTTAAGCTGGCACATTTTAGCCACTGCCGTTGTTATATGAGACAGAAATGATAAAATTGTAATATGATTCATCGCGGCATTGCCACTTTTACTTTGGATGAAGGTAAGTGTCCGAAATGGCTTTTTGAAAGATTGGTTCGTTTGGGAAGAGGGATGTTGGAAATAATAATTGATGAATATGGGCCGGAAGAATTTATTAAGAGAATCGCTGACCCGGTTTGGTTTCAGGCCTTGGGAACGGTTTTGGCTTTTGATTGGAATAGTTCAGGCTTAACCACAATTTTAACCGCCGCTTTAAAAGAAGCTATTCGCGGTCAGGAAAAAGATTTGGGGGTTTTTATCGCCGGCGGAAAAGGAAAAACTTCCCGGAAAACTCCGGAGGAAATTGAAAATTGGGGCGATAAACTTAATCTTCCTCAAGAACAAACAAAATCTTTGGTTTACAACTCGCGATTAAGCGCTAAAGTTGACAGCGCTTTGGTTCAAGACGGATTTCAAATTTATCATCACGCTTTTTTCTTTTCTAAAAAAGGCAGTTGGGCGGTTGTCCAGCAGGGGATGAATACTGTTAATCAAACCGCCCGGCGCTATCATTGGTATTCGGACAAGACGCAGATTAACGCAGATGAGACGCAGATTAACGCAGATAACAAGACGCAGATTAACGCAGATGAGACGCAGATTAACGCAGATAACAAGACGCAGACAAAGACATCAGCGTTTTCGTTTGTGTGCGAACCCCATCGCGGTATTGTTTCTGAGCTGAAACAAAAATTTGTTTTAAATCTCGTCTCTCGTCAAAGCGGAAAAACCAGAGATCTCAGCGTTCAACTGGTTCAAGCTGGATACCATTCTTTAATAAAAGATATTCAAATTTTGCGTAAGCATTCTTCCCCAATTCATCAAATGGCTGTTTTAAAAATAAATAATAGACAAATTACGTTTTTAAATTTAGAAAATGAAGAATTTAAATTTCACCCCGTTATTTTAGAAGATTTTTCCCAAAGCCGGTATTTGGAAAAAATTTTAATGAAAGTTTGCGATATAAAACCTTCTGGTTACGAAACCCTTTTGGCGACGGCCGGCATGGGACCGAAAACCATGAGAGCCTTAGCTTTGGTTTCGGAAATTATTTATGGCGCCAAACCATCTTATGAAGACCCGGCAAGATATTCTTTTGCTCATGGCGGCAAAGATGCCACACCCTATCCGGTTGATCGCCAAACATATGACCAGACAATTGAGATGATGAAAAGAGCGGTGGCGAAGATAAAATTGGATTTTTCTGAAAAAAGAAGAATTATTCAAAATTTGGAAAAGTAAGGCCCTTTAAAAAACCGCCTCATTTTAATCCCTTATTTTTGCTCTTGACAATTATTTTGTAGTATGCTACAATTCCAGTATTAGAATAATGGGACTCTAACCCCTCAAGCCGAACACTCGGCTTTTTTATTTTCTTTGACTTTTAGTATATCACTTAATAAATATTTAA
>PEUU01000014.1 GCA_002781185.1 Candidatus Jorgensenbacteria bacterium CG03_land_8_20_14_0_80_38_39
CCGACGAGGCAATGAATGGCAACAACGCTCTCCAGGCATTAAGAACCGCGCCGCCAGCCGGCGGTTTTAAGGTTTTTTATCCGGAAAATGCCGGCCGGGAGGGTTTATTTATTAATATCCAAGCCTTTTTTTTAAATTTATTTAAGGTAAATGAACCGTGGGTTTTAAGACTCCCCAGCGCAATTTTCGGCGTTTTAACAGTTTTGGGAGTTTATTTTTTAACCAAAGAATTATTTGGCGAAAATCTCAAATCCCAAGCACCAAATTCCAAACAAATTCAAAATTCAAAACCGTTTGGAAATTGGAAATTGGAAATTGGAAATTACGAAGTTGCCCTACTTTCGTCTTTTCTAATGGCAACTTCGTTCTGGCACATTAATTTTTCCCGCATCGGCTTTCGGGCGATTATGGCGCCTTTCTTCCTAACTTGGACGCTTTATTTTTTGCTTTATGCGCTCAAAAAAGCCGAGACTTTAACCGACTCAATAAAAATTTTTATTCCGGCTGCCATTGGAGGAATTTTTTACGGCCTGGGTTTTTATTCTTACATTGCTTATCGCGCTACACCACTTTTAATTTTTATAATTTTGCTTATTTATTGGCTGAAAAACAAAAATTCAATATTAAAGACATCTGATGCCCTGAATACTGATAATAGAAACTTTCGGACGTCGGACGTCCGAAAATTGATTCGTAAAAAAATTCTACTTGTTGCTTTTTTCTTTTCTCTTATCGCTTTAATTGTTTTTACGCCTTTAGGTTTATATTTCCTACAAAACCCTCAAGATTTTTTTGGTCGAACCAGCCAAATTTCTATTTTTAATTCCTCGGCTCCTTTAAAAAATTTGGGCTTAAACATTTTAAAAACCGCCGGGATGTTTAATTTTGTCGGCGACGGCAACTGGCGGCACAATTACGCCGGCAAACCGGAATTGTTTTGGCCGGTGGGAATATTATTCGTAATCGGCGTAATTTTAGGAATTGCCCGATTATTCAAAGCACCAAGCACCAAGCACCAAATTCCAAACAATGACCAAAATTCAAAAGAATTTGGAAATTGGAATTTATTTGGTATTGGGAATTTAGGATTTGTGATTTTGTTTTCCTGGCTTATTATTGCCGCCTTGCCGGTTGTGATATCTAATGAGGGTCTGCCTCATGCTCTCCGGGCAATTCTAATGATCCCGCCAGTTTTTATTTTAGCTGCCATTGGCGGTTTTTGGTTTTATAAATTTCTTAAAACTAAAATCCGGCCGGCGACTTTAAAAGTTTTTACAATTATCTTTTGTGGCTTTTTAATTTTTGAAACCCTTAATACTTATTTTATTTTGTGGGCAAAAAATCCCAATGTTTACAACGCCTTTAATTCTAATTACCTTGAATTGGCAAAAAAACTTAATGAGCTCCCCAAAGAATTGCCGAAATATGTCATTGTTGAAGCCGGCGGAATGACAGTACCAATGAAATCCGCCTTTTATGCCGACGAAGACAAAATTGTTAATGTTCCTATGCCGGCTCAAACTATTATGTTCATTACCGATACTTTTGATTTTCAAAAACAAAAGGAAAAAAATATTTTTTATGTCTTGCCAGAGAAAATAAACCGAATCCCAGAAAACAGCTTTACCATAGAATTGAAATAAGCTGATTAACCGTAGGCGGTATTCAAAATCTACCTGCTTTCTCCTGTCTGAGAAGAATTTTTTTGAGATTTGTTAGTGTCAATACCAAAAATTTTGTAAAACAAGCAGAAGCCGGTAAAAGAAGTGATAATAGCTACCAAGGCCAAAACAAAAACAATTATTGATAAGATAAGATGTCCAGCATAAGTGAGACTGGCAACATAAATTAACCCCAAGCCGATAAGCCCCCGAATTATTTTATCTATTAAACCAACATTTGGTTTCATATTTTCAAATGAAGAAAATACAATAAACCTTCCCCCGATTTTCAAATCTTGTCTTGAAACATCAAAGTCGCCTCCTTCATTTTCTTCTGTCCTCGGGATGGAAAGAAGAAAAATTAATTAGGGTGTCCAACGTTATTCAACCAGTTTCTCTAATTCTCCTTTTTCCTCTTCTAACAGCTTCTGCCAGGCCTCTTTATCTTGACTAGCAATAATTTCTTTCTTTTTCTGAAAATTTTCTATCAATTTAGAGATCAGTTTTGGTCTTTCAACTAAAAGTTTAATTATCCCTTCTCTTTCATCGGGTCCGGGAACAGCACTTATTAACTCATCTAAATCTTTTCTATCTTTTTCTGATAATCCGGCCTTAGCTATCGCTTTCTGAAAATTGTTTCTTAACAATTGATTCATATAATTTCTTATTTTTCTGTATAAACCTCTATTATATCTGTTCTCCCATCATTATTATTATCAATCTGCTTTTCTTTTAACTGGCCGGTCACTTGGTCATAAATAAAGACTTCCTTGACAGTTGATATTGGATCTTCAAACTTTCCATATGAATAAATAATCCGTTCCTCAACTCTCCTATCTGGTCTTGAACTTGTATCGATAGAGCGTCTTATTCTTTTCCCTTCCTTAAATTCATCAGTGGTGGTAATTTTGATCGAACCCCCTTCTTTTATCTCCAGTTTAGCATTTATAGATTTTCTTATATCCCCGTAATCATCATATTCATAGGTGGCAAAATTTTGCTCATCAATTATTCCATCTGCATTTGCATCATATTCATCTAATTCACTTATTTTATTCCCTCTCTCATTATATTTATAGGTGACATGGAATCGGGAATTAATTTCTCCATCTCCATCTGAATCAATCTCATTTAATCGACTTTTTAGATTCCCCCCTTCATCATATTCATAAGTATTAAAGGCTCGGTTTCTAGTTATCAATCGCTTCCCATCATTTACAACTTTCTCATATAAGGTACTTATTTCTTCCCCTTTTTCATTAAATTCGGAATCTTTAATGGTTAGGTAGTCAATTATCCCATCTCCATTTGTATCTGTTTGTAGAACAGTTTTCTCTGCTATCCTCTTTCCAGTTTCTGGGTTAATAGTGACATAAGTGATAGAAGCAATTTGATGAAGCCCCTCTTCATAATGACTATACTCTACTTTAACAATCTTTTTGGGTTGTTTTTCTTGTACTTGAACAGTCTCTGGTTGATTTTCTTGGTTTTGTGGGACAGCTTTTAGTTCCTGAGAAACTCCCAGCCCAAAAGTAAGAATTGTAGAAGCTAACTCAGCCTCTCTTAAAAACCTTTTGGACTTCTCTCCTTTAGAAAGGATATGGATATAAGGTTTTTCTTCTAACCTTCTTTTGATTTCTATTTTAATCGCTGGTTCTCCTATAGCAGCTTCCTCACTAAGCATCTTTTGAGTAAATTCCTTTTGTCTTTCTAAATTCTCGGGAAGTTTTATCTCTTCTTCTTCAATCCTCTCTTTGATTACTTCTTCTGATTCTCTCTTCCTTGGCCCAAATTCTATTGATTCTCTTAGCATAGCTTTTTCTAAATAAATGGTTTATTTTTGACCTTTAATCAACTAATAGTTATTATATAATAGTCAGTATATTAGAACAGGATCATTTATCAAGCCCCCTCCCCACCAATCTTCCTAAAGAAAGTGGTATTACTACTTTCTAGAGACGAAGTCAGGTTTGGCCCTTCGCACAAGATATTAAAGCTAAAAAACTCTTGCCAAGTCCTTCTCTAAGATAATAAATCCAAAAAGATTTGGTTTGCTTATTGTTATTAGACGGAACTCGCCCTGTTTCCCAACAGCAAGGGTTTAAAAAATTGCAGCGAGATTTATAATAAATATAATGAAACAAAATCAGCTTAAATCAAGAAAACCCAAAATTTTTATTGCCGTGATGATAGCTATTATTACGATTGTTGGCGCTCTTTTTATCTATAGCTATCTGAAGGACAAGACAAATTTGGGAATAAATAAAACTTTTACCTATTACGATTTCCGTTTCCCTTTTAAATTTTCAGAAGACCAAATAAACCGAAGTTTAATGAATGATGAACCGATTACCGTTAAAAATGTGAAACAGGAGTGGCCGGATTCTGTTAATAGTATGGCTTTGCAGGATGGCTGGAAGCTGTTAGATTCGATTCTTTATAACGATGGCGGGAGTAGCGCTTATAGATATTTTAAATCAAAAGATGTGCCTGCTGTTGAAATTTTTTATCATTGGGATGCATTAAAAGGAAATTATGAATCTGTAACGGTTCGGTTTATTCACCCGGCAAAAATCGGCTCCTGGCTCCTCAAAATTCGGTCGGACAAATTATTTGCAAAAGGTGAAAAACTTAACGTAGAATCTCTTATGCAATGCGACGGAATTATTGCCGAAACGCACCCTGGTTTTACAGAATGCATAAAAAAATAGATATTTCATTTGGAGATGTGTAATAGAGGTATAAAAAATATAAAAGGGCTAAGTTATAGCCCCTTCAAGATTGTTATTAATAAAAAAGCCCGCCTTTCGGCAGGGCTATATTAAAACTAACACCTTACCCGAATAACTACTGCGTCAGGAGAAATATAGTGCGTCTCTCCGGTTACTAGTTTAAGACAATTTTTAGAAGTTCCAAGAATTCCGGGAATATCCGGAATTTTCACAAAAACATCGTAAATAAGTCCGGGATTTAAGAGAGTCGCCTCTTTTTCAGGATTCTTCCCCAAAAAGGTTCTCGGAAAGGAAGAAACAGCAAAGGGGGAAACAGCAATAAATTTCTCTCCTATTTCTAACTCCCGAAAAAAAACCGAATTTTTCTTATCCTTGTCCATTTCGTCCCCTCTTTCCTTAAATTGTGATTGGGCTGTAAAAAGGATTGTAAAAAGACTAAAACTAGTGTGGGGCAAAATATCTATTTTGTCAAATTTATATACCTGACAAATTCTGTCCAACTCCTTGATAAATAAACATAAGTACTTTGTTCTATAGTGCTCGTTTTCCTTTTCTTTGTATAATTGAGGCTCGATCAGCTTGTTTTCTCTAATTTTTCAAAGAACTTTTTTATTTTGCTTAAGAAAATTTTTTGCCGTTTATCAAAACGCCCCTAGATTCAATAAATTTTTTAATTTCTTTTCTGCTCAAAGTTTTTAAAAACACTTTCAAAAAAAATGTCTAATTTTAGTCTCAATTTAAATATAAAACCCCGGGTTGTTTTCCGGGGCCTTTTTACTTACAAACCTTCTATGTCTTGAATAATTCTTATATCTTCCGACCCGCTAGAGAATTTCCTTATATAAATAGAGTATTCTCCCTTCAAAAAAAGACGGACGTTCACATAATAAATTATATGTTCCTTGATGAGTGTGTCTGCAAAACCAACAGGAATCACTTCAACCAACCCGTCAACATTTCCGGCCTCATCCTTGCCGCCCAACCACTCATGGACAGTACAGGTCCAGACTTTCTTGATTGTGGAGTCTGCTCCAGGAAGATTGGGAATAAACTTACCAACCGCTTTTTTGAAAATCTCCAATCTTTGTTTAGAAATAGCATACGGACGCATAACCAACACAGTGCTGGTTGGTTTTTCAGTAACAACTGTTTCACTTCCCATAGTTTTCTCCCTTCTTTTTTTGTGAAGAGAACATTAATCAACTAAAAAGAACTATATATAAAATATAGTTTTAAAATATTCTTGTCAATAATTTATATTAAAGACATATATAAAAACTCTTTTCTAAAATAAAAAGGCCACTATCGATTGCAGTGGCCTGGCCGAGAAAGCCATCCCGACTCCCCACATCACCGCTGTTGCAAGCACGACGATGAGGAGAATCTCCATCATAACTTCTGTAAATCGTTTCACAATTTTCTCCTCTCAGATAATGAAACCATAACTCCCAACAACCCCAGAATAAAAACAGCTGTCCAGGCCTGGATAAGCCAGGTTGGGGAGGCCATCCCCGACCCCCACATCACCACTGTCGCAAGCACGACGATGAGAAGAATTTCTGCCATAACCCCTATAAATCGTTTCATAATTTTCTCCTCTCAGATAATGAAACTATGCAGATTTCAAAGAACAAATCTTTGTTAGAATGATTAATTTACTATCAGTCATTCTAACAAGGTAATTGTATCATACTACGGAATAATCGTCAATGCCCTGGTAATGACCTAATACCCTTGCAAAATATCACTAAAGTTTTGACTTTATTAGTCACATTTAATACAGAACCGCGTCAGGTTTGGCCTTCTTTCCTTGTAAAAC
>PEUU01000001.1 GCA_002781185.1 Candidatus Jorgensenbacteria bacterium CG03_land_8_20_14_0_80_38_39
CGCTTCTCTCAAAAGTGGCCTGGTGCTCTCCATGCGCCAGGTGAATAGCGGTTTTAAATAGTTCAATGGCTCGGGGATAATCGTTTTCCAGGTCGCCAACCAAAGAACCCAAAGTAAGAGCTTCAGCCGCGCTTTGAACATCCCGACCCAGAGCTTTAGCTTTGGCTATTTCTTCACGGCCTTTTTTAATATCTTTGACTTGATAAGCCAAAATGCCATAAGCAAAGTGTGGGTCGCCGGCTTCGGGGGCCAAAACCACGGCTTGGTCAAAAGCCTGAAAAGCGCCGTTTGTATCTTTTTGCAAAAGCCGGGTTCTGGCTAAAACATAATAAATTTGCTGCCGCTTCGGACTTAACTCAATAGCTTTATCAATATTTTTTAAGGCTTCTTGAATATAAGCCTCGCCACCGAAATTGTAAAAATTATTATAAAAGTCCGCCAAAAAAACATAATAAAAATAATTATTGGGTTGGTGACTGATAATTTTTTTTAGCTCTTCAATAGCCTGTTTGTGCCGGATTTCCAAAAACGAAAAGAGTAATTCCTGAGGCGCTTGAAGTGCCATTTTTAAAACCTCCTGATTAAAAGAAGCAAAATCTTTACGAACGTCATCAAGATAAGGACTTTTAATTTGTAAAGCTTCCTGCCAAGAAAGGTCAGCGGCTTGGACAAGCCCGTTTTTTAAATAATTCAAACCCCAATAGTAGTAATAAGAACTTCTTAAAATTTGCCAGTTAAGAAAGTAAATCGGCAAAAGAAAAATAATCGCCGAAATTGCCGAAACGACGGAAGTTAATTTTCCTGCTCGGTCAGAAGATTCGGTTCTTGTTTCTGAAAGTTCTGATTTTAATGAAGAAAAACGATAATCAACGAATCCAATGACTAAAAAAAACATTAAATAAGTGCCGATGGTGTCAAAAATAATGGCATTTTGAACGAGATAAGCCAGAGAGGCGGCGATTAAAAAAGAAAACATCATCGGGTCACGGCGACGAAGCCGAAAAAGTTCGTAACCTAAAGTTATAAAAATTCCTAAATAAGCCAAAAGTCCTAAAATGCCGCCGGTTACCAAGTATTCCAAATAAACATTGTGAGGTTTGTCCCAATAAGTTTCGCTGAAATTCCAAGTTAAAAGCTGCGGGTCATAATGAGTATTAAAAGGGATATTAAAATTTTCCCACCCCCATCCTAAAATCGGCCTTTCTTTAAAACCTTCTATCGCGGCTCGCCAAGCAATGAACCGATTTTGAATTCCGGAGCCAGTAAAAGAAAATCCGGCTAGTCTTTGAAAAATCGGCTTGTGTTCCCAAAAGGGTAATTTTCGGGTTGAAACAAAGACGGCGGTCAAAACTAAAGTTCCAATAATAAGCGCCAAAAGAAAAATTCTGAACCAGCCCCGACTTTTAAATAAAAAGTAAAGCGCCAAAAAACCAAGGCCGACTGCCAAACCAATAATGTCACCAAGGGTTTCCGAAAGAAAAATGGCAAAAAAATCTAAAACTAAACCAGTGACAATAAAGCCACACCAAATTTTTGAATGGCGTCCGGCTTTTGAAGAAAATTGAGCCAATAACCAAAAACCAATAAAAACATTAAATAAAAGATAACCGGCCATAAAAGTCGGGTTGCCAAAAAATGAGCCCGGCCGGTAACCTGAATGGGTAAGAAAAATGCTCGGAGCGACAAATTGTTGAATCGGGGCTCCCAGAGCGACGATGGCGCTGGTAATAAAACTAGTTAGCCAAAGGGGACGCCAATTTATTTCCTTGCCAATTGATTGTAAAACTATCGCCAAAAATAAAAAATGAAAAATTCCAACAATGCCAATCCCTCTTTCAATAGAGCTCCAAAGACTATGAAAGAAGTTGATGCCGAAAACGGCTGAAATAGACAAAACAGCGAAAAATATCAAAAGAGCAATAAATAAAGGTGTTAGTTTGGGCAAATATCGTTTGTTGAAAATAATCAATCCCAACCAAAGACCAAAAATAATCTCAACGACTGACTGAAAAAAAACTATTTTTGGAATAGTCAGAGGAAAAAGAGAATGAGTATAAAAAATAAGCGGCGTGCCGATAATTAAGCCGTAAATCAAAATTTTAATGGCTTTAAGATTAAATTGGGAAGACATATAGCTGAGTCAACTACGGTCCGCCGCCTATTTTCTACTTATTTTATCTCATCACCGTAAAATGACAAATTGGGAGTGTTGAATAGTATTCAACACTCCCAATTGTGAAACCTTCAACTTCGTTCAGGGCCTGCCCTGAGCGAAGCGAAGAGAATTAAAAGACCCCTTACGGGGTCTTTTAATTCTCTATCAAGGAGTAGAGATTATTTTATTAGTAGCTGACGCTGGAAACAACAATTGGAACATCGGTCGGTTGCAGATACAAACCGCCGGTTGTTGTACCATCGCCCCAATTAACTTTGTCGTAAGCACTAACCAAAGTTGACAAGGATTCAGCGGTGCTAGCCGCATCGTAGAAGCTTGAAGAGTCAACCCGAACTTTTACAGTCTTGGAGCTGCCAGCAGTAATTGTCGGAATAGTTGAGAAAGCGAAGCTGACGCTGCAAGAGTTGCCGGTTGCCGGATTGCACGATTGAGCTGACAAACCGCTCCAATCAGAACCAGTGTTAGAATCAATCAAGTCAACATTAAACGCTGCAGTTCCGCTGGAAACCGCTTGACCTTGAAGTTTCAAGGTAACGGTATTGACAGTCACATCATAGCCACCAGCCGCTGCCGTAAAGGTTAAAGTACCAATATCATCAACCGCGGTGCGAACCCGACCAGAGGTTGAACCCAAGGTCGCGCCAGTAAGAGTTAGCTTGCCGCGCAAAACAGTTATCTGATTGCCGGTAGCTGAACTCAAAGTCGGCGTAACGCTCTGGTTAGAAGAAACACCCAAGGCTGTTATATTCCCCACGGCGTCGAACTTAAAGATATGAATCTTATTGTCCGTCGCGCCATTGGAAGAATAACTCGCCACATCGCCCTTAAGCTCCAAGGAAACTGAACCATTTTGAGGAATAGTTACCGGAGTAGCGAGGTGGAAAGAAGCTTTGTAGGTGTCTGCTACAACACCGTCAACTAAAGAAGCGGTGCCAATCGCCGCTGTCCCATTGTAGAAGGTCAAGCCGGAGAAGGACGCTTTAACAGTTGAAGTGGTGCCACCATCAGTGCTGACAAGGTCATAAACAACCAAATCAGTAATCTTAATAGGTTCAAGGTTAGCAGTATCAACAAACCTGAAGGTTGCTAAACTGTTGTCCTTTACACCCATAATAACTTGCTTGTTCGGAGCGCTGTTGGAATCAAGTGAAACAGTAAGGGTTGAACCGCTGGAAACAGTCAGGTCTTGACCCGCCACGCTGGTTGGCGAACAGCTTACTGAAGAGTAGGTTGAAGCGCCGGTGCCAGTGCAGGAAGTTAAAGTGGTCAAGGTGGTGTAGGTCGCTGTTGAAGCGCTGGAAAGAATGTCAGCATAAATGTTAACAATCGTTGTCCCTCCAGTCGGAACAGAAAGGTTGCCTGAGAAGGTAACCACATCGCTGCCGCCTAATGTCGCTTTAGTGGTTCCAATTTGGGTGTCCCCAACTTTAGCCAGCAAGTTCTGGAAGTTAGCCGAACTTGAAGCCATTGTAACAGTGAAGTTGGAAACATTGATGCCTTCAGCTGAAGACGCAGTCAAAACATAAGAACCAATCTTTGCCGCAGTAGCGCCTTTGGCATAAGTCATTGTGCCAACAGCGTTGTTCTTATCCACGGTCAAAGGATACAAAGCCAAAGTTAAGGCTGCTCCTGAAGCCGAGCCGCTGCTAGCTGTTCCGCTAGAAGTCTGACCCTGCAAGTTGCTGGAGTTGCCAGTCAAAGCCGCTGTCACAGTTGTAAACGTCGCTCCGCTTTGAATATCAGCTTTTAAGGTCAAGACGCGGGTGGTATTGGCTGGAACGATGTAGTTAATCGGCGAAGCGCTGGTGCCAAAACAATCATAGTAAATAGCGCCAGTTGCGTCATAACCCGCGGTTACACTTAAACCATTGTTATCGCAGGAATTTGGCGTTGGCGGGGTATTGATTGTCGTACCAACTTGAGCGCCACTGTCATCAACCAAAGCAACATTCTTCAACATTGTCGAAATCGTTGTCGTTGAACCAGTGAAGGTTAATTTGAAGGTTAAAAATTTAACTTTCAAAGCTTCACCAGCCGCATAAATGTCAAATTTCGCCAAAGCTGTTCCCGAACCGCCCTTGGCAATATTGCCAGTTGGGGTGTTGGTATCAGCTGTGACCGTAATTTGACCTTGGTTAATCGTTATCGTGACGCCAGAACCGCCGGTAATGGTTACGCCAACAGGAACATTGTATTGAGTATCAACAGCGTAGACATCATAAGAGTTCAAGAGCTCAAGGGCAAAATTAAAGCTCGGACTGCCCATAATATCAGCATAAACCTGAATGTTAGAGCTGCCGGTGTTAAGTTTTGCCGGAGCCGCGCTCAAATCAAAGTAAGTGCTGCCGTCGGAACCAACCGAAGTTAGGGTTGAACCGACTTGAGTTCCGTTAATCTTAAGAACTACATTCTTGATATCAGTCTTGGTGGCTGAACCAATAACCTTGAAGTTCACCGAAGTCAAATTGACCGGGCTGTTCGTGGCCGTGGCTATCCACTGAGAAACTAAAACATTCTGAGTTCCGGCGTAAACACTGTTCCCGACAGAAGACGAGACAATTTCCAAAGCCGCAATGTCCGGCCTAGTAACCGAAGTTACGGTAAAGACATTGCCGTTTAACGGAAAACTGCCGGAAACAGCGCCGCTGGAAACAGTGACATCAGAAACAGAAGAAAGAGTAAAAGCTACGGTATTGCCAGCCGATAAACCAGTGGATGGATCAATAGCAAAAATAATCTTTCTTGTTTTGCCAGCATCAACATTAAGGCTTAAACCGTCAAAATTCACCACGCCGCCCGAAAGCGAAGAATATTGCGTGAGAACTTTTCCGCTTTCCACTAAGTAAGCAGAAGAAATTGAAGAATCGGACAAAACTCCGCTCTTGTGGAATTTAATTCCGGTAATGGTCATTCCGCCGGCTGTCCCAGCGGTGAAATCTAAAGTCAATACCGGAACTCGAGCCGCTGCTGAAGAAACGCTGGAAATCAAAACACCGGCTGCCGGATTATCCGCAGCTAAAGAAACACTCAAACCAGAAATCGGAGCTACTGGAGCGCCCGGGGTTGTCGTTGTAGCAGCGCATGACAGACCGGTTGTTGGACTAAAGCCAACGGCTGAAGTACAACCGGCTGGGAATGTCGTTGTAGCAGCGCATGACAGACCGGTTGTTGGACTAAAGCCAACGGCTGAAGTACAACCGGCTGGGAATGTAGTTATCGGAGCAACCGTTACCGAAGCAACATAAGCCCGGGTTTTTGGACCAAAATATCCGACTGCTGGAGAAATACTCTTTGCCGCCTGATATTTAGCCAAGGCTGCTTTGGTCAATGAACCAAAATAAGCAGTTGGCTTATCAATCTTCAAGTAGCCCGCGCTAATTAAAATGCTCTGCAAAGCGCTAACGTCTTCACCTTTGCTGCCCACAGTGAGGCTGCGGGTAAAGTTATAGGAAGAAGTCGCAGGTTGCTGAACTTTTAATTGGTCTTGCAATGTCTTAATCTGAGCTAAAAGCAAAGTAATTTGCGCTTGAAGGTCATCGATTGTGGTCGCCAAAGCCGGCATAATCATAACCGCTCCGGAAAGCCAAACCGCTGTCGTTACTGAAAGACCGATAGCAGAAATTTTCTTTAATGTTCTATTCATTTTTCAATATTATTTTTTTATTTATTTCTATTTTCGACCTTTATCCTTCGATTCTACTCAGGCCTTCGGCTCTGAGAAAACTCTCAGGCTCGAAGAGATAATCCTGAGCTTGTCGAATGGATTAAATTTTTCTGGAAGTTTTCCCCCGGCTTTCGACCATTGCTTTTTAATAAAGAGGCCGGAGAATAACTTTTAATATCTGAGAGTGTTGAATAACTATTCAACACTCTCATCCCGAGCACCGGCGAGGGATCTTTTATGCGTGTTTATGAGATCCTTCACTTCGTTCAGGATGAGACTATTGAATAATTCAATAGTTTCATCTATAAAAAAACTTTAAACCCCACTTTAGAGTGGGGCCAAAAGCTTCCGAATAATAAAAATTTACGGGCTTAGCCTCACTCTAAACCTGTTTCTTGGGATGCTTTTATTATATCACATTATATCAAAATATTCTGCCTTAGCAATAAAACCTGTGGATAACTTTTCGGCAAGCTCAAGGTAAGCTTCCTAAGGTTTTATGGGCTATCTTTAATTAGAACGAAGAAACTGCCTAATAGTTACTAGTGACTAAGTTAAGGACCAGGGTGAAAAAATAAAAATAATCAAAGAAAGCAAAAGGAAAAGGGAAATTTGGATAAAAACAAAAGAAAGGGTTAAGCCGCCTTTAAAATGGGTCAAGGCCGTATCCCGGCAAATAAAACTGAAAAGGGTTAAAAAAATCGCCCCGTTAATAAAACCCAAAGGCAAAAAACCAACCAGCCAAGCCACTTCTACGGTTCCGAGGGCCAAAAGCAAACTAATGACAGCGTGACGGCGATAAAAATTTAAGCCGGCAAAAGAAAAAACCTCTTTAAAAAGGAAAAATAAAGAGAAAAAAAGAACAAAGCCCAAAGGAAAGAGCCAAGGAAGCGAGAGGGAATGAAAAAAAATCAAAAAAATTACCATCAAAAGAAAGTCCTGAAAGAAACTGTAAGCGCTTAATCGGTTCTTAAAATATAAATTCATCAAACCGAATAAAAGAAAAAAAATCAGGCCGGCGGCAAAATAAATCAAGAGCGAAGTGGAAATTCTCACCGGAAAATTCAAAATGATTTTAAAGCCCCAAAAAGTATAAAAACCCGTCAGCCAAAAAGAGGAAAAAAGCCATTGCTTTTCCGAAGAAAAAGAAAAATAAATCAAAAGCCAGGAAATAAAAAAAATAAAACCGGCCAGCCAAGAAAAATTTAAAAGCTGGCTCAAATAAATTACCAAGAGACCGATTAAAACTTTAAACGTTAACTTCCACACGGTTGGATTTATCAAGAGCAATTTTAATTGTTTGACCATTTTTAATTTTGCCGTGAATTATTTTGTCGGCTAAAGCGTCAATAATTACTTTTTGAATCAAGCGCTTAATCGGCCGAGCGCCATAATCCGGGTCAAAACCGTTTTTCGCCAAATAATCCCGAATGGCCGGCTGAATTTTAATCTTCATCCCTTTTTCTTTTAATTTTTCTTCCATTTGAACCAGCTGAATATCAATAATTTTGAGAATATCTGCCGGCTTTAAAGCATTAAAAATAACAACTTCGTCCAAACGATTCAAAAATTCCGGCTTAAAAGTCTGGCGAAGGACTTCTAAGGCTTTGGCTCTAAAATTTTCTTCCTGCGATTTCATTTCTTCTTCTCGGGAAGCATTAAAACCCAAGGAAGACATTTGCCGGAAATATTGGCTGCCGACATTGGAAGTTAATATAATGATGCTGTTTCTAAAATTAACGGTTTTGCCTTTGCCGTCAGTTAAACGACCGCTGTCTAAAATCTGCAAAAGAATGTTAAAAACTTCGGGATGGGCTTTTTCAATTTCATCAAATAAAATCAAACTGTAAGGCCGGTGACGAACGTTTTCAGTTAATTGCCCGCCTTCTTCATAGCCAACATAGCCGGGCGGCGAACCAATTAAACGGCTGACGGTGTGGCGTTCCGTATACTCGCTCATATCCAAACGAATTAAGGCTTTTTCGTCATTAAACATAAACTCTGCTAAAGCCCGGGCTAATTCGGTTTTGCCAACGCCTGTCGGACCCAAAAACATAAAAGAGCCGGTTGGCCGGTCAACATCAGCCAAGCCGGCCCGCGAACGGCGCAAGGCTCGACTGACAGCTTCAATGGCTTGTTTTTGACCAACCACTCTTTTAGTCAATTCTTCTTCCAAACGGCTAAGTTTATCCATTTCCGATTCCATCATCCGGGTTACCGGAATTCCGGTCCAAGAAGAAACAATCTTGGCAATATCTTCTTCATCAACCCCTTCCCGGATAAATTTCTTCTCTTTTTGCTGTCCGGAAGAACAACGCTTTTCGTAAGAATTTAATTCCCTTTCAGCCTTGGGAAGTTCGCCATAAAGAATTTGAGCCACTCTTTCTAAATTCCCCTCCCGCTCGGCCAGTTCGGCTTCCCGACGAAACTCTTCTAATCTCTTTCTTAAATTATGAAGATTTTCAACCACCATTTTTTCCGCTTGCCAGCGGGCTGATAATTCATCATTTTTGGTTTTCAACTTATTAAGTTCTGTTTCTATTTCTTTTAAACGGCTTGATTTTTTAGCCTTGACGGTTTGATTTTTCGGCAGAGCTGATTTTTCTATTTCCAAATGAGTTATTTGCTGACGGATTTTTTCAATTTCCTCGGGCAAGGTATCGCTTTCCAAACGCCTGGAGGCGGCGGCTTCGTCAATTAAATCAACGGCTTTATCCGGCAAGTAACGGTCAGTGATGTAGCGGGCCGAAAGATTAACAGCCGCCACCAAAGCTTCATCGCTGATTTTCAAACCATGATACATCTCATATTTTTCCCTTAATCCTCTTAAAATATTAATGCTGTCTTCAATTGAAGGTTCTTCAACCATCACCGGCTGGAATCTTCTTTCTAAAGCCGCATCTTTTTCAATATGTTTTTGATATTCTTTTAAAGTCGTGGCGCCGATAGCGTGAAGTTCTCCCCGGGCTAAAGCCGGCTTCAATAAATTAGAAGCGTCAACTGCCCCTTCGGCCGCCCCGGCTCCGACAATCATATGAATTTCATCAATAAAAAGAATAATTCGGCCGACCGATTGCTGAACTTCTTTAATAAAAGCTTTCAGCCGGTCTTCAAATTCGCCGCGGAATTTTGTGCCGGCGATTAAAGAACCCAAATCCAGCATGACAATTTCTTTGTTTTTCAAAGATTCCGGCACATCGCCGCTAATAATCCTTTGAGCCAAACCTTCAACAATGGCAGTTTTCCCCACTCCGGGTTCGCCGATTAAAACCGGATTGTTTTTCGTTCGCCGAGTTAAAATTTGCATTACCCGCCGCAATTCTATTTCCCGGCCGATAACCGGGTCAAGAAGACCTTCTTTGGCTTTCTTGGTTAAATTAATAGCATATTTTTCCAAAACTTGAAATTTGCTTTCCGGCATTTCGTCCGTTATTCTCATTGAACCGCGAAGTTGAGCCAAAATTCTCAGCAAACTTTCTTTTCTCACTCCCCGCTGAAAAAGAATTTCCTGAGCTTCCGAAGGAATTTCAACAATGGCTAAAACCAAATGCTCGCAAGAAACAAATTCATCTTTTTGTTTCCGGGCAATGTCAGCCGCTTTATCCAAAATTCTCATCAATTCGGAAGAAAGATAAATTTGACCCAGGGTGCCGCCGCCAGCGAAAATCTGCGGCTGTTTTTTCAATCTTAAATCAACTTCTTTTTCCAACTCATCAAGATTAACATTATGGCGAACCAATAAAGGTCTGACTAAGGTTTGCTCGTCAGAAAGCAAGGCCTTTAAAAAATGCAGGGCTTTTAATTCGCCGTGATTTAAACTGGCTACCAATTCTTGGGCATTTTGAAGCGCTTCCTGAGCTTTAATGGTAAAACGACTAAAGTTGGGCATAAGATAAAATTACTAATTACTTACTAATTTTGAATTTTGTTCGTCAGTTGACGAATTGAATTTTGATGGTTCGACCCTGCTCACCATCAACCCTGAGCATTGTCGAAGGGTTGAATTTCGAATAAATTGGATTTGGTCATTGGGATTTGATTAGATATTAGTCATTTCAATTGAATCAACGAATAACGAATCTCTCCGAATATACGAATTATAATAAAACCAAACTAAAAAATCAACGAAGGTTAATAATCCGCTTAAAGAGAACTCCTTTGCTTCCATTAGAAACATCGAAGGCACTGCCTATAATTTGATAACTAAGCTCTGGAAAAAGTAAATCTTTTCTCTTAAGGGATTTCATTCATTCGTATATTCGCAATATATTCGCTATTCGTTGATTGCTGGTCTTTCTTCAAGTGTCGCTTTAATTTCAATTTTTTGAACACCGCGTTGAATTTTTAAAATAATAGTGTCACCAATGTTGTATTTTTGAATCAAAAGATTTAAAGGGTGACTGCTGTCAAGTTTTTGACCATTAATTTCCAAAATAATATCTTCGGTCTGAATTCCAGCTTTGGCGGCCGGCGAATCAGGAATAACAGCCGCTCCTTCTTGAGAACCCCTGACCAAAGCGCCGTAGTCAACCGGCAATTTCTGCTCTTTGGCTAATTCCGGAGTGACCATTAAATAACGCACCCCCAAATAAGGAGTTTTGATGTTGCCGGTTTTTTTCACGGATTCAATGTCGCGTTTGGCTTGGTTAATCGGAATGGCAAAACCAATATTTTGAGCTCCGGAAACAATGGCTGTGTTAATGCCGATAACTTCCCCTTTTAAATTTAAAAGCGGACCGCCGGAGTTTCCCTGATTAATGGCCGCATCAGTTTGAATCACGCCTTGAATGGTTTCGGAAATCCCGGCGCCGCTGGCAGTAATTGTTCGGGAGAGGCCGGAAACCACTCCCACGGAAACCGTGTTTCTGAACTCACCCAGGGCATTGCCAATGGCAATGATGGTCTGGCCAAGTTTTAAATCATCAGAATCGCCTAGGGCAACGGCTGACAAAGAAGAAGCTTCAATTTTAAGGACAGCCAAATCCTGAGCCGGGTCCTGGGCTAAAATTTTAGCTTTATATTTCTTGCCGTCATTGGTTAAAACCGTATAGCCGGCCTTAAGGTCGCTGACCACGTGTTTATTGGTTAAAATCAAGCCGTCGCTGGAAATAATAAAACCGCTGCCGCCGCCAACTTCCTGCATTTTAAAACCTTTTTGGCAGGGGGCATAGAATTGAAAACCTTGCTGGTTAAATAAATCTCTAAATTCCGGCGGCAAATCGCCAAAAGGATTATAAGGGCATTGTTCAATAACTGGTAAATTTTTGGAAATAACAACCGAAACCACGGAGGGCGAAGCTTTTTCTACGGCTTTGATAACCGCTTGTTCATAACTCACCCCGGATTCATAAGGAACCGCTGGGCTAGAAACATAGGGAGCCGAAGACGTTGAAGAAGATGAAATTGAAGAAGAAGGAGAAGAGAAAGAAAAATTATTTTTGAAAAAATCCCACAAATCCCCCAAAACATTAGCTTGGGCAAATTGAGCGGAAATTAAAGAACCCATTACGCCGCCGATTAAAGAAGCGGCAATGATTAAAGCAATGATTTTAGTATTTGTTTTCATAATTCATAAAAATTTTAGCAATTTTTTATCTCTTGTCAATTATTTGTACTGGTTTACATAGATGAGACACTTAAACACTTTTGCTTCATTTTTCGCCTTTAGGGGCGATATCTAAAGAGATTGTTTGTAATAAGTCACGTATTCTGCAATCGCCATAAACGTGACTAATAAAAAGTCATCTTTTCAGCGATCGCTATCAACGTGACTAATTAGTCATCTTAGCCATCTATTCTACGATCGCTATCAACGTGACTACTAAAGAATGAGTCATCTATTCTGCGATCGCTATAAAGATGACTAAAATGTAGTGTGACAAATTCGCCTAATTTCAAGAGAGAATTGTCATCTATAAAAGATTAATCTTTTATAAAGTAATAAGATATTTGTCATCTATTCGGTGGTCGCCGTAAAGATGACTAAATAAGGATGACTAATTTAAATTGACTTTTTGTTTTTTGAATTTATTTTTTGAATTTAAATAAATTTAAACCATCTTCACTTTTCCCTCATATGTGGGGGAAGCGAAGACGGAAACTTTTTATCTTTTTTTATTTTTAGAGAACAGCTTTTATCTTTTTGAGAGCTTCTTTGATATCGCTCATGGTTAAAAATTTACCGAAACTGAAGCGCAGACTGTTTTTAATCCGGCTTTGACTTAAACCCAAGGCTCGCAGAACTTCTGATGGTTTAAAAGCCCTGGCGGAACAAGCTGAACCAGTTGAAACCGCTAAACCGTTTAAATCAAGTTTTATTAAAAGTTCTTCCGCTGAATAACCGGGGAAAAAGATATTGCAGATATTGGGCAAACGTTTATCTCTGCCAGGTTCGATTCCGTTAATTTCTGCTTTGGGAAAAATTTTTTTAATTTCTTTCCAAAAATACTGACTGAGCTGATTCATTCTTTTAATTTCTTTGGGCCGGGAATGAGAAATAATTTTTACTGCCTCGCTAAAACCCACAATCAAAGGAACATTTTCAGTCCCTGACCGTAGACCAAATTCCTGTCCCCCGCCGGTAATTATAGGGACAATAAAAGGAAGGATGTTATTTTGCTCTTTGACATATAAAACGCCAATGCCTTTAGGTCCGTAAATTTTATGAGCTGATAATGTCATTAAGTCAACTTTCAAGTCGCTGACTTGACAATTTAAATATTGAAAAGCTTGAACAGCATCAGTATGAAACAAAGGATACCGATCCCAAACTACAAATTTATCCGAATTTACGAATATATTTTTTGGAGATTCAGATCGCTGAATAATATTTTTTGGAGATTCGGATGCATTCGTAGCTTTGAATCGCTGAATAATTTCGGCAATTTCTTTAATTGGTTCAATAGTTCCAATCTCATTATTGGCATACATTATAGAAACCAAAATTGTTCGTTCGTTTAAAGCTTTTTTAATTTTCTTTAACTCAACAATGCCGTTTTTATCCACGGGAATATAAATCACTTCTGTTCCCTCTTTTTCCAAATCTCGGGCTGTTTCCAAAATTGACGGATGCTCAATGGCTGAGATGATAATTCTATTTCCGCGTGGTTTCGCGTCTTGTCTGCGTAATTTCGCGTCTTGTCTGCGTAGTTCCGCAAGCGAACCTCGCAAGACCAAATTATTGGCTTCGGTAGCTGAACCAGTAAAAATTATTTCCCGGAAATCAGCGCCAATGGCTTTAGCAATTATCTCCCGCGATTTATCAACCGCAGCCATTGCTTCCTGACCAAAAAAATGGAGCGAACCCGGATTGCCAAATCCTTTGTTTGACAAATAACCAAAATAAGGCTCCATTGCTTTTTTAACTTCCGGCGCCATTGGCGTGGAAGCGGCGTAATCCAAATAAATTCTCCGCATCAAAATCTTATTCACCCTGACCGTTATTATCTATATCTTTGCTTTCCTGACCGTTCTTATTTATATCTTTGCCTAACCACTTATACATATTAAGTTTCCGAAGCAAAATTAAAATTAAAACCAAGCCGAGAGATGAAATGGCAGCAAATTTTAATAATCCCAAACCGCACAAAATGCCGATAGCGGCAGTAAACCAAACTGCCGCGGCCGTTGTTAGCCCCCGAACGCGAAGTCCGTGCTTAACAATTATTCCGGCCCCCAAAAAACCGACGCCAACCACAATATTGGCAATTACAGCCAAAAAACCGCTGTTTCGGGCTAAAATATCAGGCAAATTTTCCGGCGATAAACTGATGATATAAGGCAAAACAAGACCGACAATGGTAAAAATTGCTGCTCCGGCCGACACCATAACATCGGTTCTAATGCCAGCTTCTTTGCCGACAATTTCCCTTTCAAAACCGACAATGGCGCCTAAGATAACAGCCGCTCCCAACCTCAAAAGCATTTCTTCTAAAGTCAACATAATTTTATTTTAACATTTCCCCAAACAAAAACTAATTGATTCCTTTCTGAATTTCCAAAAGCCGGTTGTATTTAGCCAAGCGTTCGCCTCGAATGGGCGAACCAATTTTTAAACCAAAGGCTTCAATCCCAATAGCTAAATCAACAATAAAATCATCATTGGTCTCGCCGCTGCGATGAGAAACGATGACGGGTATTTTATTTTTTCTTGCCAAAGCCGCGGTTTCCAAGACCTCACTTATGGTTCCGACTTGATTGGGTTTTAAAAGCAAAGCGCTGATAGATTTCCCGGTGATGGCCCTTTGAGCCCGCTTAATATTGCTTACTGTTAAATCGTCGCCAATAATTAAGGTTTTTAATTTTAAAACTTCATTTAATTGCGAAAAGCCAAAAAAGTCATTTTCTTCCAAGGGGTCTTCCAAAGAAAACAAATGATATTTTTGACTTAAATTTTTTAAATAATTTATAAATTGAGTGGTTTTAAATTTTTTATTGCCAAATTTATAAAAATTTTTTGAAAAAAACTGACTGGCCGCCAAATCCAAGCCCAAAGAAAACTGATTTTTGAATTTTCCTTTCAGAATCTTTTGAAGAATTTTTAAGGGCTTTTCATTATCAGAAATTTTAGCCAAAACCAAACCGCCTTCATCGCCGACGTTTAAAGACTCCTTGTCCAATTCTTTTAAAACTTCTTTTTTTAATCTCTGATAAAATTCTGCCGCGGCAAACACTGTTTTTTCCGGGAGTTGAGACCGGGAAATAATTTGATATTCTTGAAAAGCTAAATCGCTGGTTGAATGAACGCCGCCATTAATCACGTTAATAAAAAGCCGCGGCCAAATTATTTTTTCCAAACTTTTCTGCCAAAAAATCTTATGGAGATATTGATATAATTCTTTTTTTTGAGTTAAAGCGTCTAATTTCCAAGCGGCTAAACTGATTCCCAAAATAACATTCGCTCCCAATTTTGATTTATTAGCCGTATTGTCCAGTTTCATTAAAAACTGGTCAATTTTTTTCGGCTGAAGTTCAAAGTGCCTTAATCTGGAACTGAGAATTTCATTGATTATTTTAACCGCTTGAGAAACTCGCTGAGCTTCAAAACTTTCACCCCGACTATTACGTTTTTCCCAAGCTTCAAAACAGCCGCGGCTTTTGCCAGCCGGAACACTACTTTTCGCCC
This sequence comes from Candidatus Jorgensenbacteria bacterium CG03_land_8_20_14_0_80_38_39, assembly GCA_002781185.1. Taxonomy (GTDB): domain Bacteria; phylum Patescibacteriota; class Minisyncoccia; order UBA6257; family GWB1-50-10. The sequence goes on from PEUU01000001.1 coordinate 14,965, forward strand.
GCCGGCCAAAATTATCAGTCATTGCCACCTCCAGGGTCGGGAAGCCGCGGGAGTCCAAAATTTCCAACGCCCGTAAGCTGACAATCTTAGCCATTTTTTATTTTTTTCTCTATTTTAGCTATATTTATTTTGGTTTTAATAACCGTATCAGGGTTTAAAGAAATGGAATCAATTCCGACTTTGACTAAAAATTCCACAATTTCCGGAAAATCGCTGGGCGCTTGACCGCAAATACCTACGTATTTATTTTGAGCCTTGGCAATTTTAATCGCTTGAGCGAGCAACTTTTTCACTGCTTCTTGACGTTCATCGGCGATATTAATTAAAGCGGCATTATCGCGGTCAATGCCCAAAGTTAATTGAGTCAAATCATTAGAACCAATGCTAAAACCATCAAAAATTTTTAAAAATTCTTCGGCTAAAATCACATTAGAAGGAATTTCGCACATGACAAAGATTTTAAGCCGCTTAAAATCTTTGTCACTTTTTAGCCCGCTATCTTCTATTATCTTTATAACTTTTTTTCCTTCTTCCGGCGTCCGGCAAAAAGGCACCATCACATTTAAATTTTTTAAACCGTATTCTTCTCTTATTTTTTTCACTGCTTTAAGTTCCAGTTCAAAAGCCGGTCGGTAACGAGGATGATAATACCGGGAAGCTCCTCGCCAACCAAGCATCGGATTTGCCTCCTCCGGCTCAAATAATTCACCGCCAATTAAAGTCCTGTATTCGTTTGTTTTGAAATCGGAAAAACGCATAATCACTTCTTTGGGCCAAAAAGCGGCGGCAATTCTACCTAACCCTTGAGCCAGTTTTTCCACAAAAAATTCTTTTTTATCAAGATAGCCGGCGGTCAATTCTTCAATTTTTTCTTTTAATTTTTCATTTTTTAAATTTTTAAAATTAACCAAGGCCAAGGGATGAATTTTGACGCTCGCGGCCACAAATTCAATTCTTGCCAACCCCACGCCGTCAACCGGCAAATGGCTGTAAACAAAAGCCGAATCCGGCTCGCCGATGTTTAACATCACTTTAGTTTTCGTTTGAGGCAAATGAGCTAAAGAAATTTTTTCTTTTTCCCATTTTAAGGCGCCTTCATAAATTAAACCTTCGCTGCCGGTTGAACAATCTATAGTGATTAATTGACCGGTCTTTAAAATTTGGGTGGCTTTGTCAGCGCCGACAATCGCCGGCACGCCCAATTCCCGAGAAACAATGGCGGCGTGACTCGTGCGTCCGCCTTCGTTGGTAATGATGCCGGCGGCAATTTTCATAATCGGCTCCCAATCCGGGTCAGTCATTTGGGTAACTAAAATTTCGCCAGCTTGAAATTCATTAATTCCCGAAGCGTCTTTTATTAATCTCAGCCGGCCGCTGGTAATTTTTTCGCCAACCGCCAACCCTTTTAACAATAATCGCCCTTTGCTTTTTAATTTATAAATTTCGTAAGTTTGAAAGTCTTTCCCTGCTTGAATAGTCTCCGGCCGGGATTGGACAATAAATAATTCTTGAGTTTGGCCGTCTTTTGCCCATTCAATGTCCATCGGCATCCAGCGCTTTTGCTTTTTGGAATAATGCTCCTCAATAAGAATCCCCCATTTGGCTAAAGTTAAAATATCATCGTTGGCGAGAGAAAAAATATGACGGTCTTTTAAATCAACGGATACTTCTTTGGTGGTTTTCAAACCGTGACGGCTATAAACAGTTTTTTTGTCTTTGCTGCCGATTTTTTTATAAATAATCGGTTTATAGCCTTGTTTTAAAGTGGGCTTAAAAATATAAAACTCGTCCGGTTCAACTCGGCCCTGAACAATGGTTTCGCCCAAACCCCAAATGGAAGTTAAATAAATAACATTTTTAAAACCGCTTTCCGTATCCAAGGTAAACATCACGCCAGAAGAACCCAAATCAGCCCGAACCATTTTTTGAATGCCAACGGAAAGACCGACTTTAAAATGGTCAAAGCCCTTATCAACCCGATAAGAAATTGCCCGGTCAGTAAAAAGAGAGGCGAAGCATCGCTTGACCGCTTCAATAACATTGTGAACTCCGCTGATGTTTAAATAGGTTTCATGGGCACCGGCAAAACTCGCCGTGGGTAAGTCCTCGGCCGTGGCGGAAGAACGAATCGCCACTTCCAAATTTTCATTTTTCAGCCGCTGGCAAAGTTTTAAATAATTTTCTTTAATCTCAACTTCTAAATCTTTGGGCAAAGAAGTATTTAAAATTTCCAAACGAACGGCTTTGGCTTTTTTGCTTAAATCATTAACGTCTTTAATGTTTAAATCCGCTAAAATTTTTTTTAATTTATTGAAAAGACCGGTTGATTTTAAAAAATAAAAATAGGCTTCGGCGGTGACGGCAAATCCCGGCGGAACCCTTACGCCCAAGGGAGTCAAGTTTTGAATCATTTCTCCTAAAGAAGCGTTTTTGCCGCCTACTAAACCAACGTCTTCAATGCCGATTTTCTCAAACCACAAAATAAATTTTTTATTTTTATTTTTCATCATTAAAATCGCTTATTTTTATTTTAAAATTTAAGGGCTAAAAGTAAATCCGAAACATTGGCCGTCAGAGGCTCGACAAAAATTAAGTCATTGGTTTGTTCAAAAAAGCGGAAAATATCGTGGTTATTTAAAAATTCTTCGGCCTTTAATCCTTTCCTATGAGCCTTCCAAACCGTTTCAGTATCCACGACTGCTCCGGCGGCTTCGGTATTATCGTGGGCGTCAGAAGCAAAACTAATAATCAATTCATCGGTTTGCAAATCCAGTAAAGCGCCGGCGCCAACTTCTTGATTGCGGCCGCCCTTGCCCGGATTAAAAACATTGATTAAGTCCACGGTTGTTTCTCCGGCGCCAATTAAAGCCGCGGGAGTAGTAAGTTTTCGTAAAACCCTCAAAGCTTCCCGGCCAACAAATTGAGCTTCGCCTTGTTTGGTTAAAGTCCAAAGACTGGGATTAAATCCCAATTCCTTGGCTTTATTCATCATTGCCAAAACCGCCTCAATATTGGAAAGAAAAAGTTCATTATGAACCTTTTCAAAAATTTTGGGGTCTTTGGGTGTTTCTTGAAAACGTAATTGAGCAAAGTGATATTTTTCCGCCACTTGTTCGGCTTCATAAATTGTGGTGGGATCAAAAACCGTTGGCCCGGAAGAAACAATGTTTAAATTATTTCCCGGCACATCAGAAACAATAAAAGCGTAAACCCAGGCCGGATAGGCGGCTTGAGCCAAAAATCCGCCGTGAATTTGCGAAAGATGTCTTCTAATCACATTTAATTCTCCAATGGCCATTCCCCTTTTGGTGGCTTCCCTGAAAATTGATTCCAAATCAATGACCATTAAATTCCCGGAAGGAAAACAAGCCAGGGCTGAACCGCCGCCAAAAATAAAAGCCACAATGACGTCGTCTTTTTCCGCTTTGTCAGCGATTTTAAGCAGTTCCTGAGCTGCGGCTTTATTTTGTTCACTGGGATAAGGATGAGTGCCAATCAAAGACTTAATTTTCTTCAAGGGACCGCCGGAAATGTCAATGACCGCTCCTTCGGTTATCAAATCGCCGGCTATTTCTTCAAAAGCCCTAGCTGCTTCATAAGAGCCCTTACCCAAACCCAAAAAATAAAGATTTTTAAAATCTTCAAAAACCATTCGGCCGTCCCGATAAAGGGCTTTGTTTTTAAAAACCAAACGTTTCTTAATTTGCTCGTAAACTAAAATTGATTCATAAGCCGCATCAACAATAGTTAAAGCGCTATGTCTATTTTTATTAGTTGCCAAGGCCTCAAAATTTTTAATAAGCATAAAATCCCAAGTATTTTTATTATACCACTAAACAACTAATAATAATATGTAAGATTTTCAAGCGTTGTTTACAATCCAGAAAATCTTTTCTCGCCAGCCACTCCGCTCGGGAGAAATTATCTTCGTTCAAAGCTCGCTTCACAGGCTGACTGTGAAAAGATTTTCTGTTTGTCTATTTGTTCCGCCTGCCTGTCATGCGGAATGTCTCGGAGACGTCCGAAGCTTGGTCTCCGAGCGAAGCAAGGAGTTCGGACGCCGAGAGATCAAGGCCGGCTTCGGCCGCTGGAGCCGAAGAACGGCCGGTTCCGTCAGACAGGCAGGCGGAGCAGAATGTAAACAACGCGGCGATTTCTTACATTATTTTAGAACACTGAGTTCTCCCCTTATCGCAGTTGTTATATGGGCTAAAATCTCAAATAAGTATTCCAATAATCAAAAAGGGCTTTGGTGGCTTTTAAATCCAAGGTATTATAGCGGGCAATATCCAAGTATTTTTTTTCTTTAAACAATCGGCCAATATCATCGCCGGTAATGCCTTCGGTTTTGGGACTTTTAATGCCAAAAACCCTTGTCCATAAATGAAGACTCCCTCTTTTGCGCAGGGCGCTATAAAAACTCAATTGGTCCATTAAATCAATATGAAGAGATTCGTATTTTTGACTGCTTAAATAGCGGTTGGATAATAAATCTTTGCTTGGTCGAATTTTATGAACTGCCGAACGAATCATCAAAAATGGAACGTCAAAAGCCCTGCCATTGAAACTGATAAATTCCGTGTAATTTTTTGCTCCTTCCCAAAAACTTTTCAGCATTTCTTCCTCGCTCATTGGTTTGAATTTAAAATCGCCTTCGGAAAATTCCTGAATTTTTTCTTCGGGCGCCTGAAAATAAACCGCGCCGCTGTTTTTTTCGTAATCCAAAACTCCAATAACAACCACTTGGCCGGTCAAGGGCGAAAAACCCAAACGATTTTTAAGGTCTTCAAGGGCTTGTTTATATTCCTGTTCGTTTTCCGCTTCTTTTTTAATCCACTGAGTTAAAGAATTCCTAGTGGTTTCATCCAAAGAATCAAAATCTTCGCCAACAGTTTCAATATCAAAAATCAATTTTGCCATTTGATTTTAAAACTAATTACTAACTACTAAATACTAACTACTAATTATCGGGTGGACGAAGGGATTTGAACCCTTGATCTCCAGGGCCACAACCTGGCGCTTTAACCAGCTAAGCTACGCCCACCATTTATTTCCGAATCCTCTTCGGATTGATATGCCAATTGATGTTTTAAAGAACGGCTTTTTTTCTTTTGGGTATTTATTTTCTTTTCTCTAATTCTTTTTTCTTCAGCCGAAAGCGGCGGTTTGCTAGGAAGACGAGGGGGCTTTTCTCTTATCGCTTCTTTTACCCATTCATTTAATCGCCCGAGGGCTCTTTTTTTATTCAAGAATTGAGAAGATTCTTCTTCCTCTTCTACTTCTAATTCGTCTCTCCCATTAATGTGGTTGGCTAATTTTTTCCGAATCAGTTGTTTTTGAAAATCAGAAAGAGACAAATCTTCAATTTTCGCCCAAGCTTGAATTTTTGTTGAACGGCGGTTGACTCTTTGACCGCCCGGTCCCCGGGCTCTGACGGCCTTAAATCTCGCTAAATCAGGATTAATTATATCTGCCATTCTCTTTAAATTATAAAAATATGGTAAAATAAAACAATGGCTAACGGTTTATTTATTTTTTTGAATCACTTCACTGCCGAATATCCTTTTGCCAGCCACTTTCTTGTTTTTTTAAGCACTTTTTTTCAAGGAGAAATCGGCGCTTTTTTTGGTTTAACACTTTTGGTTAATAAAAATATCGGCTGGTCCGGTTTTTTTATAGCCGTGGCTTCGGGCATTTTTATGGCTGACCTGCTGCCCTACTTTGTGGGCCGTTTCACTCGCGATAAAAAATTGGGTCAGTTCTTGGAAAGACACCTTCCTTATCGTGAACATATTGAACATCATCTTTCCAACAACTTAATTTATTTCTTTATTCTGGTTAAATTTTTAATCGGCTTAAACTTTGCCGTGATGTTTTTAAGCGGCTGGTCAAAAATAAAATTCCGAAAATTTTTAAAAACTATCATTTTGGCTTTTAGTTTCTGGTTTATTTTCATCAGCATTTTCGGTTACTTTTTAATTTCCAGTTTGGCGTATCTAAAAGCGGTCAAGATTTTCAAACAAATGGAAATCGGCTTGGTAGCTATTATTGTTCTAGTTTTCTTAATCGAATTTTACTTACGGAAAATAATTTTTAAAAAGGAGGAAAAATTGGAAAAGAAAGCCAAGCTTTTAGGCGAAAAAATTGAACATTTACCTCATTAGCTATTAAAACTTTGAATTTCGGCAGATATTTGTTATTATAAATTTACTATAAATAAAGTGGCCAATTTATAAATAACGGCCAGTGTCTGCTAATTTATAAAAATCTATGCCGGGGTAGCTCAGTG
>PEUU01000005.1 GCA_002781185.1 Candidatus Jorgensenbacteria bacterium CG03_land_8_20_14_0_80_38_39
TGCGGGAGCGGGCGGTTTTTGTAGAATACAAAAACCCTTGGAAATTGCTTGAAAATTCGTCCGCCGAAGCGAGGGGCGAAGCCCCGAGCGAGGCGGGAAACGCAAACTTTACAACTTGGCTGCGGGGGATGGATTCGAACCATCATACCAGGATCCAAAGTCCTGTGTCCTACCATTAGACGACCCCGCAATAATACGCGACAAAAAACTGAAGACCTAAAACTAAAGACAAGATTGTCGCCTCTTCAATTTTCTTTTAAATCCTTCGAGTTGATGGCCAATAGACATCAGGTCCTCCGTCAGCCCTTGGAATTCCTTATCTGATATTAGTTTGTTATCTCTTGTTAAATCAAGTGCGGCGATGGTTTCATGGGTTGAGCCTATAGCAATATCAAAGAATCTTGCGAGCTCGTGATCGGAGCCCTTTCCGCTCCCTTCCGCGGTGTTGAGAGCGATGGATATAACAGAACGGTTGAGTTGGTCGCCAAGATTAAATTTGAAACCCGGCGCGAGTGAGCCGGTGATACCAAAAATCTCTTTCACGACTTTTTTCGTGTTCCGGTAAACGTCCCACTTGAGGAATCTGAATTCATTCATCAGAGTCTTTCGTTTTTAGTCTTTTGTTTTTAGTTGTTCTATTATCGCAACCTCCAAAGGAATTATGGGAAATTGACTGTAGCGCATTTGGCTGTAGGCGGAAATCAAAGATTTCAAAAGATTTAAATGATGCTCTGTAAAAATTTTTGAGTGAACCTCCATTGTTTTAAGATGGTCGGGGAGGAAATCTTTTTCAAAAATTTTTGTCATTTGGGGATTAAATTTTAAAACCGCCACCCGGCGCAAATAATGAATTAAATCCTTGGTTAACTGGGCTAAATTTTGGCCGGAGTCTTCAATTATTTTTATTTCTTCCAAGACATTGGGCAAATCCTTTTTAAGAAGCAATTCGGCTATTTTAGAGATTTTTTTAAAGCCGACTTTGCCTAAAACCATTTCTACATCTTGAAGTTCAATGGCGTCATTGGTCATTGTTGCCAACTGGTCCAAAAGCGATTCGGCATCGCGGAAACTTCCTTCTGCCGAAGCCGCTATCAGCTCCAGAGCCTCGTTGGAAATTTTAATATTTTCCTTTTCAGCTATTAATTTTATTTTCCCCAAAATCTGGTGGAGATAAGCCTTTTTAAAGAAAAACTCTTGAGTTCGGGAGCTGATGGTGGCCGGAATTTTTTCAAATTCAGTGGTGGCTAAAATAATAATGACATGAGCCGGCGGTTCTTCTAAGGTTTTTAAGAGAGCATTGAAAGCTTCTTTGGTAAGCATGTGAGCTTCGTCAATAATAAAAACTTTATATTTGTAAGAAGCCGGCGTCACCCTGACGCTTTCTTTAAGATTTCTAATTTCATCAATGCCGCGATTGGAAGCAGCGTCAATTTCAATAAGGTCCAGGTTTCGGCCCTGGTCAATGCTTAAGCAAGATTGACATTCGTTGCAGGGCTCGCCTTTTTTGGTAAATTCCGGGTCAGTTTGTCGTTTTTGGCAATTAGCGACTTTGGCAATGAGGCGAGCGGCGGTGGTTTTGCCGGTTCCCCGAGGCCCGGCAAAAAGATAAGCATGAGAAAATTTGTTTTGGCGGCTGGCATTTTTTAAAACCCGAACAACAATTTCCTGCCCCAGCAAATCAGAAAAGGTTAAGGGCCGATATTTTCGGTATAAAGACAAAGCCATATCCTTAGATTATCTCTTCTTAAAAAGAATTTCAATGCGATGTCTGAGAGGAATAGAGGGGTAATTTTTGAACCTGGCTCTGTCTAATTATCTAATTTGGTGACGATCGTCGTCTTATTAGATATTAAAAATACAAAGGCAAAGAAAGTATTGATGACTTTTTTGCCTGCGAGTTTTTTTGTTGCCTTTTATTCTTTTTAAAAATGGCTATAATATAATTAACAGCCAAAAATGAAAAAAATTTTAATAATTATTTCGGGTCTCGGTTTAATAGTTTTAATAATTGGCGTTTATTTCTTATTTTTTCAAAGGTCGGCAGAGCAAAATAAAGAAGCAAATATAGATTTTAAATTTATGGCCAATCTTATTCTTAAAAGCCCGGCTTTCAATAATAATGAACCCATTCCTTCTAAATATACTTGCGACTCTCAAAACATTAATCCTCCTCTGCAAATAGAGAATATTCCTTTGGGAACGAAAAGCTTGGTTTTAATTATGGACGACCCGGATGCCACTGGCGGCGTCACTTGGGACCATTGGCTGATTTGGAATTTAAATCCAGACTTAAGAATCATTGAAGAAAATCAAGTGCCAGCCGGCGCCATCCAGGGCACAACTAGTTTTGGCGAAATAAAATACGGAGGTCCTTGTCCGCCAAGAGGTTCAAAACCTCATCGTTATATGTTTAAACTTTATGCCTTGGATTCAATTTTAAATTTGCCAGCTGGCGCTTCTAAAGCCGATATTGAAAAAGCAATAAACATTGAAAAAGCAATAAACAGCCGCGTTTTGGGCCGAACCGTTTTAATCGGATTGTACAGCCGAAGATAAAATTTTTTATGATTAAACCGCCCAAAAATACTGATAAGTATCAGTGGACTCATCACGTTTTTGGGAAAATGCTTTATTACGGAATATCGGAAAACAGAATTCAACGAATTATTCGTTTTCCTAAACGAGTGGAGGAGGGGATTGCGCCGGAGACTATAGCCGTGATGCAGCCGGCCGGCACTAAAAAATATCAGGAAATTTGGGCGATGTATAAGCTCGCCAAGCGAGCAAATTCCAAATCACAAATTCCAAATTCCAAACAGAAGAAAATCAAAATTATCACGGCTTGGCGGTATCCCGGTAAAAGCCCGGAACGAGACCCGGTGCCTAAAGAAATAATTGAAGAAGTGAGGAGGTTATTATAAGGGCCGCTTTCTGGATATGAGAAAGATTTTAAGTCAAAGTTTTTTTAATCGGCCGGCATTAACAGTCGCCAAAGAATTAATGGGAAAATATTTAGTTCGGAGATATCGGGGTAAGCTAGTTTCAGCAATGATTACTGAAGTTGAGGCTTATGATGGTTTCAAGGATAAGGCCTCTCATGCTTTCCGGGGAATGACTGATAGAAATAAAATAATGTTTGGCCCGGCTGGTTTTTGGTATGTTTATTTTACTTATGGGATGCATTGGATGTTAAATATTGTTACTGGCAAAAAGGGTTACCCAGCGGCGATTTTAATTAGGGCAGTAGAAAATATAAATGGTCCTGGAAAAGTAACAAAAAATTTTTATATTGATAAAAAATTAAACGGAAAACCAGCCACTCGGGAAAGTGGTTTATGGATTGAAGATAAAAGAGTAAAAATAAAAAATTCAGAAATAAAAAAAGACCGGCGCATTGGTGTTGCCTATGCCGGTCCCATTTGGGCAAAGAAAAAATATAGATTTTCAATCATTTCAAGGAAATGGTTTTGGTGGCTCCCCATCCCCACAAAATCGGAAAAATAAGACCCATCAAAAATGAGATAAAGCCAACAAAAAAAGCAATAGACGGTTGGTTGGGTTGGTTGGGATAGATCCAACTAAGGATAATGAATGCTGCCGTTCCGAACGTCAAGCCAGAGCGCAACATAGTGAGTAAGAAACTCATCGGAGAGAAAATTTCCTTACCGAAGAACCACCATTTGATGCATTTGATGACTTTCATAGAAAAACCTCCTTTCTTTTCTTGTTTTGCTGTTATTTAGTTGTCAAAGATGTATAAATATTAACGTTTAACTGTAATTTTGTCAAGTGTTCAGAAATAAAAAAAGACCGGCGCGTTGATGTTGCCTATGCCGGTCATATTGGAAAAAATAAATTTCAATCTAATCTATCCGCCCTTTTTCTAAGGATTTTTCTAAGGCGGATAAGATCGCTACCCCGAGGAGGATGCCGGCAATAATCATCATCGTTACTCCTCCCCGGAAGAGGGTCGTAAAAATCTCCCAGATGATTTTCAATATTCTCATAAATCCTCCGCACAGTAGGGATATCGCCACTGTTTGAAATTAGTGACGAGTTCATAAGGAAGAACGAACCACCAAGCTACCAAACTGAGCCCAATCCACCGAAGCATCTTCCAAAGATTGAATTCCATTTTCCAATTTTTGATGAGCTGTTTTTCAAGTTCCTCCAGCTTTTTCCCATACCACCACGCCGTGAGAAAGCCGAGAACTGCGTAAAGCAGAAAAGAAGCAATGATTATCCAAACCATAATTTCCTCCTTTCTCCTTTTTAGCCAGTTTTTCTGCAAAACTGCATAGAAAAATAATCTTATTGGACCCAGGCCGAATGAATAAGCAACCATGCCTTTCATTTCTTACTCCTCCTATGTTATGATGGTTATGAATTTTCAACTGATTGAGACTAGAGACCATACCAGATGGTAAAAAAGATACCCACCAAAAATGAGATAAATCCGCAAAAAAGAGCAAGATTTAAATGACCGGGATAGATTACCCCGATGCTGATGAAGGTTGTTGCCCCGAACGTCAAGCCAGAGCGCAACATCGCCAGGAAGAAACCCGCCGGAGAAAAACCTTCTTTGTCGAGAAACCACCATTTAATAAAGTTTTTCATAGAAAAACCTCCTTTCTTTTCTTGTCTTGATTCTGTTATTTAGTTGTCAAAGATGTATAGATATTAATGTATAACAATAATTTTGTCAATTATAGTATAATATAATAGTATCTATGAAATTAGCTATAGGCATTGTTGGTCTTCCTAATGTGGGAAAATCAACATTGTTTAAAATTCTTACTAAGCAAGAAGTGCCTATTGCCAACTATCCTTTTGTCACTATTCACCCGAATGTCGGGGTGGTGGCGGCTCCGGACGAACGGATAAAAAAAATAGCCAAAGTAATAGGTTCAAAAGAAATCTTGCCGGCGGTCTTGGAATTTGTGGATATTGCCGGTTTGGTAGCCGGCGCTCATGAAGGGAGGGGACTGGGCAATCAGTTTTTGGCTCACATTCGGGAAGTTGACGCCATTCTTCATCTTATTCGGGTCTTTAAAGATAAAGAAATTATTCATTTTGAAGGCGAAATAAATCCTCTTCGCGATTTGGAAACAGTATTAAACGAACTAAAATTAAAAGACGAAGAATCAAAAGAAAAAATTAACCTTTTAAGCGCCAAACCGCAGCTCATTGTGCTTAACGGCGAGGAACAAGAAGCGGAAGAATCTTTGCTCAATAAAATTAAATTTCTTAACTACCCTTATGTGCTTATTAACTTGAAAGAAGATTTGCCCGAAGAAAATTTAAAAAAAATCTTTGAAGCTTTTTATAAACTTCTTGACCTTATTACTTTCTTTACCGCCAATGAAAATGAAGCTCGTTCTTGGTTTGTAAAAAAAGGCACCAAAGCGCCGCAAGCGGCCGGCGTTATCCATACGGATTTTGAAAAAAAATTTATTAAAGCCGAAGTTATAAATTGGGAAAAACTTTTGGAAGCCGCTGCTTTGGCTGGTCCGGGGCAAGGCGCTTGGCAGCGGGCCAAACAAAAAGGCTGGCTTCGTTTGGAGGGCAAGGATTATGTCGTTCAAGAAGGCGATGTTATGGTTATCCGTCACAGCTAAAAATAATATGACCTTTGAACTTAAATCAGAACAATACTGCGGACCGTTGGACAAACTTTTGGAACTGATTGAAGAAAAAAAATTAGAAATTACTCAGATTAGTTTAGCTCAAGTGACCTCCGATTTCTTAAAATATATTGAATCATTGTCCGAGTCAGTTGATAAGGAAATCTTAGCCGATTTTTTGGTAATTGCCTCCCGCCTGGTTTTAATTAAATCTCGGGCGCTTTTCCCTTTTTTAGCTTTGGAAGAAGAGGAAAAAGCCGAAATTGCCGACTTGGAGCTGCGGTTGAAAATTCACCAGGAGTTAAAAGCCGCCAAAGAAAATATTTATCGGCTTTGGAGCGAAGAACCTCAAATGATGAATCGGGAATTTTTGAAATCCTTGAGAACTATTTTTTATCCGCCAAAAAAATTTAAAATTGAGGATTTCCCAAGAGTTGCCGGGAAGTTAACGGGGGAGCTGGAAAAAATTTTGCTTCCTCAAATGTCAATCATCAATAATATTGTAAGCGTGGAAACTAAAATGAGAGAAATTTTAAAAAAAATAACCAAAAAGGCCGTTAATTTTTCGGCTCTCCAGATTGAACAATCCAAGAGTGAAATTATCGTTTTATTTTTAGCCATCCTTTATTTAATAAAAAAACAAATAATTGAGGTCCGGCAGGAGTCCCATTTTAGTGAAATAAAAATTGCCAAAAAAAATTAATTGAGATAAAATAAGGGAAAATGACTGAGAAAGACCAGTTATCAAGACAAGGGGAATTAGAGGCCTTATTTTTTTTGGCGGGAGAGCCGATTTCTTTCAAAAAAATTGCCAATTTTTTTCAGATTTCAGTTGAAGAATCCAAGAAGCTGGTGGAAAATTTTTCCTATTCTTTGAAAGATTCCGAGCGGGGTTTGGTCCTTTTAATAAATCAAGATGAAGTTCAATTAGTTACCAAACCGCAATTTCAGCCTTTAATTCAAAAATTAATTCAGGAAGATTTTCGGGAGAGTTTAACGCCGGCCGCCCTAGAAACCCTTACCATTATTGCTTATTTGGGTTCAATGCCCCGTTCCTTGATTGATTATTTGAGAGGAGTTAATTCCAGTTACATTCTCAGAAATTTATTGATGAGAGGTTTAATAGAAAAGAAAGCTTCACCGAGCCGCGTCAATGTTTATTTATATCAAATTAGTTTGGAATTCTTAAAACATTTGGGATTAGATAAAATTGAAGATTTGCCGGAATATGGAAAATACCGCGATATTTTAAAAAAGTTTGAAATTGAAAATCCAGAAATTAAAAATCCGGTAGTCAAAAATTTAGTTTAAAAATATGGATATTAAATGGCAAGCGATAATTTTATTAGGAATAATTTTTTTTTCTTTAATTTTATTCCGCTCTTGGACTTATACTTCTTCTTTTTTGAATTCTTCGGAAAAAGCGGCAAATTTGGAAAGGCTTTCAAAAGTAGGCCAGCCGGCAAGTTTTGATTTTCAAAGCGTCGGCGTTTTAAATTCTTACCCTTCTTCAAATAAAACAGTTGGCATCTTAGCAAGAAACTGGTCTATTTTGGACCCGGAAGTTAACGCCAAATCAGTCTTAATAGAATCTCTTGATAAGAATGTTTCTCTTTTTCATTATAACATTTCCGAAACTTGGCCCTTGGCCTCTTTAACCAAACTTTTAACCGCTGTTGTTTTTTTGGAAAACAGCCGACCGGAAGAAAAAGTTACCATTAGTCAAGAAGCGGTGGTGACCGAAGGCGGAGCCGGCGGTTTGAAAGCCGGGGAAATTTATAACAGCCGCGACCTTTTGAAAATTATGATTTTAACCTCCAGCAATGATGCCGCCGCTGCTTTGGCAGAATCTTTAAGTCAAAAAAACGAACCTTTTGACCAACGGAGCGCTTTTGTAAAGTTGATGAATCAAAAAGCCAAAGAAATAGGAATGACCCAAACCGAGATAGCAGAGCCAGTCGGTTTATCAGCCGCCAACCACACAACTGCCGCGGATTTGTTATTATTGACCGAATATATCTTTAATCACCATCCGGAAATCTTTACTTGGAGCCGGTTGCCAAGCATCTTGGTTCAGCCGTTCAATCGCAACAACAGTCATAAGCTGAACAATATCAATCCCTTGGTTGAAAATGTTGATTTTTTGGGCGGGAAAACCGGCACTACCGATGAAGCGGGCGGAAACTTGCTTTCAATATTTTCATTGGATAATGACCGGCTTTTGGTGATTATTTTAGGAAGCAGCGGCGACAGATTCAAACAAGCCAAAGAACTTTTAAATTGGGTCAATAAAGCTTATTATTTAAAATAAATAAATGTTTATTTACGAAACCACCAGAATTTTTATTATGATGGCCTTGGCTTTTGTCAGCGCTATTTTCTTGACTCCTTTTGTTTCTCGTTTTTTGGTTAAATTTGATTTGCGAAAGAAAAATATTCGCGATGAAAGTTCAGCGCCGGTTTTCTTTAAATTTCATCAGCATAAAAATCAAACGCCGACGATGGGAGGAATTATCATTTGGGGGACGGTTTTGATTTTAGCTTTGGGATTTTTTATTTTACAGAAATTAATTGACGGTTTTGCTAATTATTTTAATTTTGTTAATCGGGCGGAAACTTATTTACCCTTGGCGGCTATGGCTCTGGCCGCTTTTTTGGGTTTGCTTGACGATGTTTTGGGAATTTTAAAAATCGGCCCCAAAGGCGGGGGATTAAAAGTCCGGCATAAATTAATTCTTTATGCGCTCATTGCCGCCTTGGGTGCCGGCTGGTTTTATTTTCGCTTGAACTGGAACGTTCTTTATATTCCTTTTATAGGCAATGTTTTTTTGGGTTGGTGGTATATTCCTTTTTTTATGTTTGTTTTGATTGCTACGGCGTTTTCCGCCAATGAGACCGATGGTTTAGACGGCTTGGCTGGCGGGGTTTTGCTTTTTTCTTTTGCCGCTTTAACAATTGTGGCCTTTGTTTTGCATCGTTATGACTTAGCCGTGATGGGCGGCACTATTTTGGGCGCCCTTCTGGCTTTTTTATGGTTCAATGTTTACCCGGCCAGATTTTTTATGGGCGATACCGGTTCAATGTCTTTAGGAGTAACTTTGGGGACGATGGTAATGTTAACTAACACGGCATTATTTTTGCCTTTTTTTGGTTTTGTTTTGGTTTTGGAATCGGCTTCGGTAATTATTCAAGTTATCAGCAAAAAAGTTTTCAAGAAAAAGGTTTTTCTTTCTACTCCCATTCATCATCATTTTGAAGGTTTGGGCTGGCCGGAAACTCAAGTGACAATGCGTTTTTGGATTTTAAACGCCATTATCGGTTCCATTGGCTTGGTTTTGTTTTTTCTCGCCCGAGTGATCTAGAATAGACAGAGCAGATAGAGATATAGAGAAAAGAAGAGAAAATTTTTTTCCCGACCGGTTCCCGCCATTTTTTGTATTTTTTGTCTATTTTATAGATTTATAAAAGTCCTCAAAAATGTAACATATGTTACAAGATTGAGGACAAGGAGTTTTGTTTAAAATCTGTTTAAATCAATCTAGAAATCAGAAATCTAAAAATCATAAATCTAGAAATCAGAAATCTAGAAATCAGAAATCTAAAAATAAAATAGAGGTGGAAAATACCTTCCTTTAGAGTATAATTTAAATAATGGCGCTTTTGATAAAACAAGGGTTGATTTATGACGGCACTGACGCCCCCCCGGTTAAACAGGATATTTTTATTCGCGGTCAGCAAATTGTCCGTTTGGGCAGTTTTTCTTCTAAAGATGCAGAAACTGTTATTGATGCCCGAGGAGCCGTGGTGACGCCGGGATTTATTGACCTTACCAACGCCGCTGACCATTATTTTTCAATTTTTACCGACCCTTTTCAGGAAGATTTGATAAAGCAGGGAGTGACTACAATAATTGGCGGCAACGATGGGTTTTCTTTGGCTCCTTTTTTTTCGGATTCTTTAAATTATTTGCGAAGAAGGAAATCGGTTTTTCAAAAAATAAACGTTCACTGGCAAACCGTTAAAGAATTTTTGAAGGTTTTGGAAAAGAGGGGATTGGGAGTTAATTTCGGGACTTTGGTTGGTTATTCTACTCTCAGGCATTTTTTGGGCGGGGAAGAATTTCGCGATTTAACTGAAAACGAACTGGCATTTTTAAAAAAAATAATCATTCAATCTTTTAAAGAAGGCGCTTTTGGACTTTCTTTAGACCTAACCCGGCCAGAGACCCGATTTATTAATAATTATGAAATCAAAAAATTAGCCGAAGTCGCCGCTGATTTTAAAAAAGTTTACAGCCTTCACTCTCGCTATAATTTTGGTCAGTTGAAAGAAGGGGTGGAGGAAGTAATTAAAATCGCCTCTGACAGCAAAGGCGAGGTGGAAATTAATTATTTTGAGCCGCTTAAAGAATTTTCTCCGGTTTATCGGGAGACTTTGAAGCTGATAGAAAAAGAAAGCGCCCAAACTTGTCTTAATTTTGATGTTTCTCCTTTGGGGTCAGTCATTTCGCCGATTGACAATTTTTTACCTCAATCAGTTCAGGAAGGAGGAAGGGAAAAAATGATTGAGATTATTTCTTCGTTTCATTGGGAGAAAGGGCTTTTGGAACATTTTTCTCAAATTGAATTTTTAAAAGAAGCAATCATTGCCAGCGTGCCGCCAACTTTAAAATTTTTAAGCGGCAAGAGTTTAAAAGAATTTGCTCAAAATCAAGAAATAAATTTAGAAGCCGCTTTATTGAAGTTAATGAGGATAACTTATTTGAAAGCCAGTCTTTTTTCTCCCCAAGTTGACAATTTAAGTCTGGAAGAAGCCATGCTTTCACCCCGGTCTTTTATTTCTTCAACAAAAAATTTGGCGCCTTCTTTGGCTAAATTAAAAAATTGCCAGACGTTTCTTCAATTTATCCGCTGGACCGAAAGCAGAAAAGATTTACTGCCTTTGGAAAAAGCCATTTCCAAAATTACCGCCGGTCCGGCCCAAAAATACCGCATTTTTAAACGGGGATTTATTAAAGAAAATTACTACGCTGATGTTGTTATTCTTCGCGGCAACGAGCCAAGCGAGGTTATTATTAATGGCCGTTTGGTTTTAAAGGACGGAAAACCGGAAAAAATTTTAGCCGGCAAAGTATTAAAATCTTAAAAATGATTTTTCGTTTTTCTTCCAAAAGTTCGCCCGATTATTTTTTCCTGGAAATTTTGCTTGTTTTGATAATTTTTGGGTTGGTGATGCTTACCAGCGCTTCCTCGGATATCGGTCGTTTGAGATTTGGCGACAGTTATTATTATATTAAGCATCAGCTTTTGTACGGTTTGCTTTTGGGAATAATTGGCTTTTTGATTGGCCTTTTTATTGATTTTCGCTTTTTAGAAAAATTGGCGCCTCTATTTTTGATTTTGAGCATAATTTCCTTAATTTTAGTTTTTACGCCCCTGGGTTTTAAAAGCGGAGGCTCGGAGAGATGGTTAAGCCTCGGTCCCTTATCTTTTCAGCCGGGAGAACTTTTAAAATTAACTTTCTTGATTTATCTTTCTTCTTGGCTAAGCAGGAATTTAAAGCGAAGCAAAAGTTTTACTCAAGGATTTTTGCCATTTTTGTTTTTAGCCGCCGTTGTTAGTTTGCTTTTGTTTTTGCAGCCGGCAACCACTACTGCTATAATTATTTTAGCCGCTTCTTTGATAATGTATTTTACCGCCGGCGCCAAAATAAAATTTCTTGTGGCTCTTGTTTTAGTTACTCTTTTGGGAGTAGCGGTTTTAATTACCGTCACTCCTTACCGTTTTCAAAGGATTACCAGTTGGCTGACGAGTTTTAAGGGCCAAAACGCCGATATTTTGGGCAAAGGTTATCATCTTAATCAAGCTTTAATAGCCATTGGTTCGGGCAGAATTTTCGGAGTGGGCTATGGTCAGTCAACGACAAAAATAAATTATCTTCCGGGCTCAATAGATGATTCCATTTTTGCCGTTATTGCCGAAGAGTTGGGGTTTGTTGGTTCAGCCGGTTTAGTTTTCCTTTTTTTGCTTTTTATTTGGCGGGGAATAAACATCGCCGCGGCGGCGCCTGATAATTTCAGCCGTTATTTGGTCACCAGTTTCATTTCTCTTATTGGTTTACAGGCTTTCATAAATATCGGAGCCATTTCCGGATTAATACCCCTCACCGGCATCCCCTTGCCTTTTATCAGCTACGGCGGTACGGCTTTGGCAGTGTTTTTAACAATGAGCGGTATTATTTTAAATATTTCAAGATGGCGCTTAAAAAAATAAAAATTTTATTGACTGGGGGCGGAACTGGCGGCCATATTTATCCTTTAATAGCCGTGGCTGATTCTTTAATAAAAATTACCAAAGAATCGGTGGAAATTTTTTATCTCGGTCCCGAAAATCCGTTAAACAATGAATTTAAAGAGCGGGGGATTAAGGTTTACAAAATTTTATCCAGCAAATTAAGGCGCTATTTTGATTTGGCTAATTTTTTGGATATCCCCAAATTTTTTCTCAGTTGTTTCCAAACTCTTTGGCGGCTTTATTGGTTAATGCCGGATGTTGTTTTTTCCAAGGGCGGACCCGGCGCTTTAGCCGTTATTTTGGCGGCAAAATTTTATTTCATCCCTGTTATTATTCACGAATCCGACGCCATTCCCGGCTTAACTAATAAAATTTCCAGCCATTTTGCCAAACGCATCGGCATTTCTTTTAAACGGACCGCCTCTTTTTTCCCGGCCTCAAAAACCGCTTTAGTCGGTCATCCTTTAAGGCCGACGGTTTTGCCCGAGCAAGCTATTGGAAAGGAAGCGGCTAAACAATTTTTGAGTTTTGATGTCAATATTCCGCTGCTCCTCGTCTTGGGCGGTTCCCAAGGTTCAACCCGAATCAATAATTTTATTATTAATAATTTGGACAAACTTTTGCCCTTGGCTCAAATTTATCATCAAACCGGAAAAAATAATTATCAGGAAGCCTTAGCCGCGTCGGGTGAAGTTTTAAGAAATATAGACCAATCTTTTCATAGCCGTTATCATTTGGTAGATTTTTTGGATTCAATGAAACTAAGGGATTCTTTGGCCGCCGCTGATTTGGTGATTTCCCGAGCCGGGGCCGGCACAATTTTTGAAATTGCCGCTTTTGGCAAACCGTCAATTTTAATTCCTTTGCCTGAAGCCGCCTCCCATCATCAACTTTTTAATGCTTACGATTACGCCGAAAGCGGCGCGGCTGTTGTTATTGAGGAAGCAAATTTAAAAATAAACATTGTTTTAAACCAGATTCAAAAAATTTTATTTAGTTCCCAAAATATTTCTTCAATGGCCGAAGCGGCCCGTTCTTTTGCCAGGCCGCAGGCCGCCGAGATAATTGCCCGGGAAATTCTCAAATTAGGCTTTTAAGGAGTATAATAAAAGTATGGTCAAAGTTCGCTTTGCTCCCTCGCCAACAGGTCCTTTTAGTCTCGGTAATGCTCGGACCGCTTTATTTAATTGGCTTTTTGCCCGGCACGAAGGCGGTCAGTTTCTTTTAAGAATTGAGGACACTGACAAGGAACGTTCCCAAAAAAAATTTGAAAAAGAAATTATTAATAGTTTAATCTGGTTAGGCTTAAATTGGCACGGTTCCATTGTTTATCAAAGTCAGCGTTTAGAAATTTACAAACGTTATTTGGGAAAACTCTTAAAAGAGGGGTGGGCTTATTATTGTAATTGTTCCCTGGAAATGTTGGAAGCAGAAAGGCAAGCCCAGTTAAGCCAAGGCTTGGCGCCCAAATACAGCGGCCGCTGCCGGAATTTAAATAATACCAGCGGCGTTATCAGGTTTAAAATGCCGGCGAAAATAATTTCTTTCCATGATTTAATTAGAGGTAACATTAAATTTGACACTTCGCTTTTGGGCGATATTGTCATTGCCAAAAGTTTAGAAGAACCCCTTTATAATTTTGCGGTTGTTGTTGATGATTGGGAAATGGGAATTACTCAGGTAATTAGAGGAGAAGACCATATTTCCAATACCCCCAAGCAATTGATACTCCAAGAAGTTTTAAATATAAAGCCGCCCAAATATGCGCACTTGCCTTTGATTTTAACGCCGGACCGAAAAAAACTTTCCAGCCGTTTTCTCCAAAAGTCTTTTGGTGATTACAAAAAAGATGGTTATTTAGCCGAAGCAATGCTTAATTTTTTGGTTCTTCTAGGTTGGCATCCTGTTCAAGACCGCGAAATTTTAAGTTTAGAAGAAATGATTGCCGAATTTGACCTCGGACGCGTTCAAAAAGCCGGAGCGGTTTTCAATCAAACCAAACTGGATTGGCTTAATGCTTATTATCTTAGACATTTGGAGATTAATAAATTGCTGGAACGCCTTAAACCCTTTGTTTCTTCAAGATGGTTAAAAAAGAAAAATCTTTTGAAAAAAGTTATTGAAATAGAAAAGGAAAGATTAAAAAGCTTGAAGGATTTTGCTCAACTTTCGCAGTTTTTCTTTAAAATAAAAGATTATCCGGCTTCATTATTAATTTGGGAAAATACGCCGTCTCAAAAAATAAGAAGTAATTTAGAGACCGTTGCCAATTTTATTAAGAGTAAAGCCAGGGGGGAATTGTTGAAACCCGAATTTGAGAAAGAAATTTTTCTTTTGGCGCAAAAAGAGGGAAGGGGAGAGATTTTGTGGCCCTTGCGGGTGGCTCTTTCAGGAAAAAAAAGTTCCCCCGGCCCTTTGGAAATCATAAAAACGCTGGGCAAAACTGAAAGTTTGAAAAGAATCAATTTAGCCCTGAAAAAATTAAAAAATAGCTAATAATGGAATTGAGACGCATCTTAATCTTCAATTTAATTATTTGGTGGCTTTTTCCGTCGCTTTTAATGGCGGCGTCTTTGTCACCTCAGCAGTTAATTGAGCAGAAGATGAATGAGTTGCGTCAAATTCAAAGCCAGCGGGAAAATGTTGAAAAAAATATTAATGAATTAAACAAAACCAAAGGAAGCCTAAGCAAGGAATTAAAAATTGTTAATGCCAACATCAATCAGCTTAACCTTGCCGTTAAAGGCAATGAAATTGTTTTGGAAAAATTGGGTTTGGAAATTAATTACATTAATGAAGACATAGGAAATATTAAAGAAAAAATTAAAATAGATGAAAATTTAATGGCTAAGTTCTTAATTGAGCTTCAGGAAAAGGACCACGAAAATCTTTTGGTTCTTTTTTTAAAAAACAGAAGCTTGGCGGCTAGCGTCAGCGAAGTTCAAAATTTTGTCAGTTTAAACAGCCGACTTTCAGAAGAAATTAAACAATCAAAACAAGACCGGGAAATTTTAAATCAAAAATCAGACGAATTAAAAGACAAAAAAGACCAAAAGAATCTTGAACGGGCTAACTTAGTTGACCGCCAATTGATTATTCAAGACCAAAAAAATGAAAAACAAAATCTTTTGGCGGTGACTAAAAATCAAGAAAAGATTTATCAGCAACAGCTTCAGGACCTTATCCAGAAACAAGAAGCCATTGCCGATGAAATTGAAAAAATAGAATTAGAATTGCGCAAACATATTGACCCTAATCTTTTGCCGGCGCCGCGGCCCGGAATTTTGGCTCTGCCGACTCAAGGAATTATTTCCCAAGATTACGGCTATACGGCTTTTGCCCGTTACGGCTATCGCGGCCATTTTCATAATGGCATTGATATTGCGGCTCCGTTGGGAACGCCGATTTTTGCCGCTGAAAGCGGAACAGTTATTGCCCTGGGCGACCAAGACCGTTATTGTTATCGCGGCGCTTACGGAAAATTTATTGTCATTAAACACGAAAACAATTTAACTACTTTATATGCCCACTTGTCTAGACAGGCGGTTCGGGTTGGTGATAAAATAAAAAGAGGAGATTTGATTGGTTATGTTGGTCGCAGCGGCTATGCCACTGGCAGCCATCTTCATCTTACGGTTTATGCCGGCCCGACTTTTTATATGGGTAGCAGCCGAACTTGCGGCCCAATGCCCTTCGGCGGCGATTTAAATCCGATTTCTTACTTGGATATTAAAAATTAAAAAATAATTTGATGAAAAAAATTTATTTTTTTATAATCTTGGGACTTTTTTTGAGTTTTGCGCCGGCCGTAGTTCAAGGAACCGAGGCTGGGGATTCTTTTAATTTAAATAGTATAAAAAATCTTTTGCCGGCTCCCATTAATGATTTAGTTAATACCGTTCAAAAAATCACTCCTAATTTTCAGTCTCCTTTTTTCCAAAAATTACAAAATACTGTTCAAAATTTAAAAACTGAATCTTTAAATGCTCAAAACTTTTTAGATAAATTTAAAGAAATTTTTTATAAAATTAATAATTGGTTTGAAGGAAACTTGGGCGTGAGTTTAACGGCAATTTTAAAAGCCATCGGCAATGTCATTGTTTGGATTTTTGAAACCTTGATTAAACTAATTAAAACCGCTATTTCATATTTATAAATTTACTATGACGCAACGCATTTTAATTATTGGAGCGGGCGAAATCGGCAGTTCTTTAAAGAAAATTCTTAGTAAAAAACCGGATTTAGAGATAGAAACCTGGGATAAAGACCCTAAAAAAGCCAAAAGTCAAAAACCGTTGGCAAAAACCGCACCGGCGGCAGATTTTTTATTCATTTGCGTCCCCTCATGGGCGGTTCCAGAAGTCGCCGCTAATCTTAAAAAAATAATTAAAAGAAAAACGATTATTATTTCTTTAACCAAAGGTTTAGAAAAGAAAACCGGCAAAACCAGTTTTGAGATTTTAAAGAAATTTTTGCCGAATAATCCAATTGCTGTTTTAAGCGGTCCTACTTTGGCTAAGGAATTGCAAAAAGGGCAAATAGGCATCGGTATTTTTGCTCATCAAGATAAAAAAATTTTTCAACAAGCGAAAAAACTTTTTCAAAATACTCCTCTTAATTTGAAATTTTCTTCTGACGAAAGGGGAGTGGCTTTATCGGGAATTTTAAAGAATATTTATGCCGTGGTTTTGGGCCTGGCTGACGGTTTGGGATGGGGAAATAATTTAAAAGGTTGGCTGGTTTCAAATATCGTTCGGGAAGCGTTAGCTGTGGCAAAAGAGTTGAAAATTCCCCAAGAAACTATGTTGGGAGAGGCCGGATTGGGGGATTTTATAGCTACCGGCTTTAGTTTGACTTCCCGCAATCGTCGGGCCGGAGAAGATATAGTCAAGAAGGGGAAAGTCGCTTTTCCCAGCGAGGGAGTCCAATCTTTAGATTCTTTTTTTAAACTGCTGAAAAGAAAAAATTTTCCGGTTTTAAATTGTCTTAGAAGAATTCTTAAAAAAGGGAGAACGGAGGTGTTTTTATCTTCTTTGTTAAAGAGTTAATAGTTTTTCGTTTGACTTTATTGTACGACTGGCAATATAATTTGAGTATAGAGAAATTACCTGGTGATTATATTGCGGGATTCGTCGATGGCGAAGGTTGTTTTGCTTTGAAGTTTCGTCGTGATGTAAGGCACGAACGAGGTAAACGCAGTGGTATTAAACCGGTTTATTTTTATTGGGACATAGAATTTGTGATAATGCTTAGAGGGGATGATAAAGAAATTTTAGAAAAAATTAAGAATACCCTAAGCTGCGGAAATTTAAGTAAGAATAAACGCGGTATGGTGAGATATGCGGTAACTAATATTAATGATCTATCAGATAAAATAGTGCCATTTTTTGAAAAATATAAATTACACGCAAAAAAGAGATTTAATTTTGAATTGTGGAAAGAAGCTGTAGAAATTTTCGGAAGAAATCAGAGAATGATACTTAATAGAAAACGTGGCGAGCGTGGTTTTCATAAAACTAATTGGAAACCTGAAGATTTAAATAGACTTAAAATTATTCATGATGAAATGAGAAGATATAAGAGCGGGGGACGGGATTGGAAATGGCTTTAATAGTCTGTTTAAGAAATGTCGTCCAATAATCCTTTTACGTCAAATATAAATATAAAATATAAAATGACCAAGCCAAAAGTCTATTTTATCGGCATCGGCGGTATTGGAACCAGCGCATTAGCCCGCTGGTTTTTAACGCAGGGCTGGCAGGTCAGCGGTTCGGATATAGCCGGCTCTCCAATTACTCAGCAATTAAAAAAACAAGGCATAAGGGTTTTTATCGGTCATCAAGCCAAAAATGTGCCTCAAGAGGCAAAATTGGTTATTTACAGCAGCGCTGTGCCTTCAGATAATCCAGAACTCAAAAAAGCCAAAGAATTGAGAATTATCACTAAATCTTATGCCGAAGCCCTGGCCGACTTAACCAAACAATACAAAACCTTGGCCGTAACTGGCGCTCACGGCAAAAGCACCGCCACTGCCTTATTGTCTTTGGTTTTAATTCAGGCCGGCTTTGACCCAACAGTAATTATCGGGACCAAATTAAAAGAATTCGGTGGTTCGACAGGCTCACCACAGAGCAGTAATTTTCGTAACGGCAAAGGGAATTATTTAGTATTGGAAGCCGATGAATATCATGGTTCATTTTTAAATTACTCTCCTTTTGCGGCAATTATTACAAATATTGACCGGGAGCACCTTGATTATTATAAAAATTTAAAAATCATTAAAAATACTTTTTTGAAATTTATTAATAATCTTCAACCGAATGGAATCTTGGTTGTCAATAAAGATGACAAAAATTTATTCAGTTTAAAAAACAAAATCCAAAAAATTGCCAAACGAAATAAGCTTCGGTTATTTTGGTATAGTATCGGTGTTAATCCGCGTCTAAATCAGCGTTTATCCGCGATCTTAAAGATTCTGGGTAAACATAATCTCTCCAATGCTTTAGCAGTCTATACTCTGTCAAAAGCCTTAAAAATTAAAGACAAAAATATTTTTAGCGCCTTAAGCAGCTATCGTGGCGCCTGGCGCCGAATGGAATATAGAGGAGAGCTAAAATTTTCAATTCCCCCGCCTAACTTCGCCAAACGACGAAGTTTTGGGCGGCCGGGCAATTTCCAATTTCTAATTAAAGTTTATGACGATTACGCTCATCACCCGACCGAAATCAAGGCTACCCTGGCGGGAATAGCCCAAAAATGGCCAAGAACAGGCCTTATTTGCGTTTTTCAGCCCCACCAGGCCCAAAGACTACAAGCTCTATTTAAGGACTTTGTAGGGGCTTTTAACAAGACAAATGTTCTTATTCTTTTGGATATTTTTAAGGTAGCCGGTCGGGACTCTTCGACTTCGCTCAGAGCAAGTAAACTGTCGTACAATATTAACTCTAAAAAATTAGCAGAAGTCATCCAATATCGTATAAATAAACTAAAAACTAAAAACTTAAAACTAAAAACTATTGTTTATCTCCCCTCCCCCAGAAAACTTCCTAATCTACTAAAAAATATTATTCTAGATTCTAAATTCTATTTTCTAGATTCTTGGATCATAGTAATGATGGGTGCCGGCGATATTTACAAGTATACTCCCTTTTTGCTATCATCAAATGGCAAAAGGAAAAAAGGAAATCCTAAATCCAAAATCCTAATTTCTAATCAAATCCTAATGAATAAATAATTAGATATTAGAAATTAGAAATTTTATTTATGTTCTATTCCGATTCTGAACATTTTAAATCCCTTTGCGGTTATGAAATTGACGGTTTTTGGTATCCCCGGGTGACTAGAATTGTGGAAATTAAAGCCAAGCCCGCTCTTTACCGTTTTTATGGGGGAATGGAAAATTTTGATGCCGGTGAGAAAGTTAAACAGCAATCAGCTGTTGAAGGTACTCAAATTCATAGTGCTATTGAAAAAATAATTACCGGGACAATGCCGGAAATCCCCTCCTCCATTGAACCTTCCATCAAGGCATTTTTGGAATTTTTAAAACAAAAAAATATTCAAGTTGACCCGGATTTAGTGGAAAAAAGAATTATTAATTATGCCGAACGTTACGCCGGCACCCTTGATGCCGTTGCTTTTATAGACGGCAAACTGGGTATTTTAGATATCAAAACTTCTCAAGCTATTTATCGGGATTATAATCTTCAAACCGCGGCTTATTTGGCGGCGGTTAAAGATTTGGTTAAGGGCATTCAAACGCGCTGGATTTTGAGGATTGACCAAAATCGCGTTTGTTTGAAATGCGGGGCAATTTTAAGAAGCAAAGGCGGCAGAGACAAAATTAAAACCGTTTGGGGAAATGCGGAAATGAAAAATTGTCAGCACGAATGGTCGGAAATAAAAGGTCAAATTGAACTTCAAGAATTTCCTTATTGGGAAAAAGATTTTCAAGCATTTTTAGGCGCCAAAAAATTATGGGAATGGGAAAACGAACATTGGTTGACGCAGGTTGGATATTTATAAAAGCGGATAAACGCGGATATCCTCGTTTATGGCTTGGAAACAAAATCGGCGCACTTTTCAATAATAATCGGCGCGGGATTGACTTGTTGGGCAATTAAATAGCCGATGCCGAAGCTTAAGGTAATAATCAGGACTAAAATAAAGCCGACCAATATCCATCGCCATTTTTCCTTGAACCAATCTTTAAAATTTGACAGCATTTATAATAAGTCTATAATAACACAGAAAAATATAAAGTAATCCCGCCTGCGGCGGGATGCTCATAATTGTAGTGAAATTTTCTTCGCTCAATTATGAGCTCGAAAATTTCAACAATTATGGCACATACTAAAGCAAAAGGTTCAAGTAAATTAGGGAGAGAATCCGAATCCAAAAGATTAGGCGTTAAGAAATCCGACGGCTCAATAATCAAAGCCGGCGAGATTATTATTCGTCAAAGAGGCACGCATTATGTTCCCGGCCAAAACGTTAAGAAAGGCGGCGATGACACGCTTTATGCTTTAAAAAGCGGCAAGGTTAAATTTTTAAACCGCAAACACATTTGTTTTAACGGCAACAAAAAATTCGTCAAAGTTGTGGCTGTACAATAATTTTAATTTTCGTTTCTATCCCCTCTTTCAAATCAACGGCAACTAAATGGTCGCCCAAGATTTTAATTGGTTTTTCCAGACGAAGAGTAAAATTTTTAAATCCTTTTTCTTCCAGGGCTTTTTCAATGTCATTTTTACTAACCGAACCAAAGACCTTTTCTTTTTGGTCAATTCGCAGATTAAAGATTAAAGTCTCCCCTTCCAGCTTTTTTGCCTCTTCTTTTAATTCTTGAATAAATTTTTGATGTTGAACTTCCCATTGCTCTTTTTGTTTGGTCAGGTTTTTTAAAGCGGCGGCAGTGGCGGCAACCGCCAGCTTTTGAGGAAAGAGAAAATTGCGGGCATAGCCGTTTTTAACTTCTTTAACTTCAAATTTTTTTCCTAAATTTTTAATATCTTGAAGAAGAATAATTTTCATTTGACAAGTTGATTAATTAATTCCAAAGCTTTATCCAATTGAGGGTCGCGTTTATTTTGGGTATCTTCGTCGGTCATTTTGACCTCAATGTCCGGCGTCAAGCCGTTATGATTAATTTGGATGCCTTTTGGCGTTAGCCATTGGGCAATGGAAATTTTAATCACCGAGCCGTCTTTAAGATTTTTCAATTCTTGAACAGTCCCCTTGCCGAAAGTTTTTTCACCGATAAGTTTTATTTCTCTATTATCCCGCAAAGCGCCGGCTAAAATTTCCGAAGCCGAAGCCGAACCAGCGTTCACCAAAATAACCAAAGGGAAGTTTTTTAAAGCCTGATTGCCATTAGCCAAAAAATCTTGCTTTTCGCCGCCGCGGAATTGTTCGCTGACAACCAATGAACCGCGTTTCAAAAACCAACCAGCCATTTCCACCGATACATCCAAGTAACCGCCGGGATTGTTTCTTAAATCTAAAATCATTCCTCGGCTGCCCTTAAGCATTCCCTCTAAAACTGCTTGATAAAACAAGTAAGAAACATTGGTATTAAAGCTGTAAAGTCGGACATAAAGAATGTTATTGGGTTTTATTTCCCAGTCCAAAGTTGGAGCGGTAATTATTTGGCGAGTGATTTTGAATTTTTTGGTTTCTTTCCATCCTTCTCGGGAAATCAAAAGACTAACTTCGGTGCCGGGTTCGCCGCGAATAAGTTTAATTACTTCGTCTAAGGTTAAACCGGCAATTGGCGTATCATTGACATTCAAAATTATATCCCCGCTTTTTAAACCAGCCGCTTCGGCCGGAGTATTTTTTAAGGGCGCAATAATAATGACTTGATTATTGGTTAAGTTCAATTCGGCTCCGATGCCGCCGAAACTGCCGTTGACGTCTTCTTCAAATTTTTTAGCATCGCTGGGGTTGAAAAACACGGAATTCGGGTCTTTTAAGGCGCCAACGACGCCGCTGATTGCTCCGTAAAGTAAATCTTGGTCTTTAATATCCTTGATGTTGAAGTATTTGTCTTTAAGGACTTGAGTCGCATCCCAAAATAAAGAAAAATCGGCGTTAATTAGTTTTTGATTTTCCTGAGGGGCTGATAATTTTTGTTGAGAAGAACCGAATTTAAAACCAAAATAAAAACTGCTGCCGCTGATAAGGATAATTAAAGAAGTGGCAATGGCAATTCTTAAAATACTTTTCTTAGGCACAATAATTTAATTTAATCAGAAATTTAGGAAAAATCAAATTTCCCTTCTAAAGTCAACCTTTAAAAGAGGTTCGTAAACAGCGCCGCTTCTTTGAAGGGTTGAGCTCATTAAGTCAATTGATTCGGCTTCAAATTCCATTGGTTCGGCAATTTTTTTTAAAGGCGGTAACTCCCCGGCTTTTAAATATTTAAAAAACCGGGCGAGAGTCAAATGGCCTTGAAATTTTCTATTTTCTATTTTCCATTTTAATCCTTGTTTTTGCAATTCCTCCTCCAAAATATTTTTAACCTCGTTTAATTCTTGAGAAGTTTTTTCGGAGGTGGTCAGCCAAATCATTCGGGGCGTTTTGGAAAGCGGGCCATAAACCAATTCTTTTAATTCAATTTGGGGAGGCTGACTAACTTGAGAAACAGTATTTTTAATGGCTTCTTGAACCAAAGACAAATTTTTTTCGTCTTGATAGCTGAGAAAAACCAAGGTCAAATGCCAATTTTCCGGCGGCAAAAAGCGGACTCCGTATTTAAAAAGTGGTTGAGTAATTTTCATTAAAGAAGAAATTTGGTCAATGATTTCCGGCGGCAAATTAAAAGCCACAAAAAGTCTAAGCATTAAAATTTGGTTTATCCCAATTTTTATTATAAAATAATTCTGTGAGAAAATCATTAGTTCAGGGCTATTTGGCTCAGCTGAGGGAAAGAAAAAAGGAATCAAGGGTTTATACAGCTTATCAAGCGGCCGGTCTGGCTTTGGCCGAAATTTTGGAGGATGAAAAGCATAAATCGTTATATATGAAACTGGCTAAAAATTATAATTCCACCGAACTAATTACTTTAGCCAAAAATGTTGCCTCTCGGAAAAGTATTAAAAATAAAGGCGCTTATTTTATGAAAGTATTAAACAAAACATACCCCAATATTTTGAAAAAAATAAAAAATGGAAAAGCATAAAGTTTTAACCATTGACCAAAAAGAAAGTAAAATTCTTCATCAGTCCTTGGAAAAAGTTGATTTTTCCGAAATTCCTAAAAAAGAATTAAAAGAGCTGGCTAAAAAGATGCGTCAAATTATGAAAGAAGCCAAAGGCATTGGTTTAAGCGCTAACCAAATCGGTTTGGATTTGAGATTTTTTGTTGCCGAAGTGCCGGATAGTCAAGGCCGCTGCAAATTTTACGCCTTAGCTAATCCTGAAATCATTAAAAGATATGAAGAAAAAGAAGTTTTAGAGGAGGGCTGTCTCAGCGTGCCGGGGATGGTCGGTGTTGTTGAAAGGCCTTCAAAAGTTATTATCAGCGGTTTTGATACGAACGGACGCAAAGTTAAAATCAAAGCTTGGGGACTTTTAGCTAGAGTTTTTCAACATGAAATTGACCATCTGGATGGAATTTTATTTATTGATAGAACAAAAGAAGCGTACAAAATTCCTAAAAATGACTAATTCTTAATTTCTAATGTCTAATAAGAATTTAGGCATTTAGTCATTGAACATTTTATTAGGAATTGGGATTTAGAAATTAGAAATTTATGAAATATTTATTTTTTGGCACTCCGGAATTCGCCGCCATTATTCTGGAAAAATTAATTAATGCCGGATTCATTCCGTCGGCAGTAGTTTGCAATCCTGATAAGCCGACGGGGAGAAAAAAAATTATCACTCCCCCACTCACAAAACTTCTGGCTATAAAATATAATATTCCCGTATTACAACCAGAAGTTTTGTCAATTTTCAATTTCCAATTTTCAATTTCCAATTTCGATTTTTTTATAGTAGCATCGTATGCTAAAATTCTCCCCAAGGAAATTTTGGAAATTCCGCGGTTCGGGACAATAGGCGTTCATCCCTCGCTCCTGCCCAAATATCGCGGTCCCTCCCCTATTCAAGCGGCGATTTTAAATGAGGAACAGGAAACCGGCGTGACATTATTTCTGCTTGATGAAAAAGTTGATCACGGACCAGTATTAGAAAATAGAAAACAGAAAATAGAAAATAGTGATAATTATAAAACCTTGCATAATAAACTAGCAGAATTAGGCGGTGATTTACTTATTGAAACCATCCCTAAATTTTTGCGAGAAGAGATTAAATCACAACCACAAGACGAATCGCAGGCCACTTATACGAAAAAATTTTCCGCTGAAGACGGATTTGTGGGATTTAAAGATTTAGAAAAAGCCCAGAAAGATGGCGGGCAAATTGCTATTGAAGTTGAGAGGAAAATCCGTGCTTTAAATCCAGAACCGGGCGTTTGGACCATTAAAGATGGAAAACGAATGAAAATTTTGGAGGCAGAATTGATGCCGGATAAAACGTTAAAACTCAAAAAAATCCAATTTGAAGGTAAAAAACCAGTGTCAATATAAAAAATTGAAAATTAATTAAATTTTTGATAAGATTGCAATGATTTGCCGGGTCGGCTAATGGTAGGCCTATGGACTCTGGATCCATCAATCTTGGTTCGAATCCAAGCCCGGCAGCCAATTTGTAAAGTTTCGGTTTCCCGCCTCGCTCGGGGCTTTGCCCCTCGCTTCGGCGGACGAATTTTCAAGCAATTTCCAAGGGTTTTTGTATTCCACAAAAACCAGCCGCTCCCGCAGGAGCGG
>PEUU01000033.1 GCA_002781185.1 Candidatus Jorgensenbacteria bacterium CG03_land_8_20_14_0_80_38_39
TTACCGTTCCTGAAAGATCGTGCTTAACTATGGTTTTACTCTTGCCTCGACGATAGGCATATGGCGGGCAGGCCTTTCGCCCAAAATCAGACTTTTTCTTATTAAGGTCTGTTTTTGTTTTTATGAGTTCGTCTTTTTTCACAAGATAAGTTTCTTTTTCAATGCTTCCGTCTAAAAAAGCGTTGACCAGCTTATCAAGTTTTATTTCCGCTTCTTTTATCCTTTCATCAAGATTTTGGGCGAAAGAATGCGCCGACTGGACGTTGTCTTTTTCCCAAACATCAACTTAAAGATGTAAAGAACGGAAACCGGATTATTTATGGCGCGAAATTAAATAGAGAAATTGTAGGAACGATTCAGTTAGCTTTCAAAATGGAGAAGGACTATTATGCTGATGGTAAAACTAAAGCCCATCTTCATCACACAAGAGTTTTGGAAAAGCTAAGAGGAAAAGGAATTGGTTCGCAATTAGTAAAAATCGCGGAAGACGAAGCGCACAAGCGGAGCTTCAAAGAACTTACTTTGGGCGTTGAAGAAACAAACATCGAAGCGATTAAACTCTACGAAAAACTTGGCTACAAAGAATTCATGCGCGAGAAAGGAGATGAAAGAAAAATTATTATTGGAATGAAGAAAAATTTGTAATCAGGGGCCTTTATGAAAAAATAAATTATGTACTCGCCACAAACTCAAAAAGAAATCGAACGTGCCGTGATTTTTCTGACTAAAAAATTCAAGAGCGTTGCTACATTGTGGCTGTAATTAAATTAAAGGTAAATATATTGACGGCGAAATCTAAACGGCCGGACTCCAAAAAATCTTTGGCGTAAGGGCAAAAAATTTCAGCAATTCCGACAATTTATATAAAAATTATTTATTGAGGGAACGGCCAAGGAGTATAATTTTATTTAAATATTCCCGGTTCAAGCTGTTAATAAGAAGAACTTTTTGATTAACATTTTTTAAAACTTCGCTGACTCTATGCCGATTTTGAAAATTATCAACGGCAATGGCGAGAGTTAAAGAATCCAAAAAATTATTCGTTGACTGGGAATAAGCGATGAACTCGCTAACCAAAGAAAACTCCAAAGCCACGGCTTCATAACCCAAACGTTGACTTTCTAAAGTTTTTAATTGGTTCAAAGACTCGGCCATATTTTTCAAATTTTGCGAGAGTTCAAAAGCCAAATCGTGGGCTTGATTATTTTTTTGCCGGGCTTGATTGATTAAAGACAAAACTTGGTCATAATCGGAATGTAAATCGGATAAATTAACTTCTTTTATAATTTGACGAGCGGAGTTAGTAAAATTAACGATGTCCTGACTGGTTTTGGCAACTTTTTGGTAAGAGCTCAAAAAACCTAAGGGAATGGTTGCTCTACTGGTTAAAAACACATATTGCCAAATAAAATAAATAAAAACCAAGCAGCCAATAATCAGCAAAACAATAAGACTCCAAAAAATAAGATTTTTGGGGGAAGAAAATATTTTATTCATTGTTAATTTTTAACTTCGTTATTATAACACAATTATAACATAAATTTATTAGCCTTAAAAATTAAAAAATTATTGGCTTTATTTCTTGCCTAAAGAGTGATTTAATAAAAATAGCCAAAAACTTATGAGAATAAATTTTAGGCTTAAATTTTTGTAACATTTAACCGGTGTTACAGCTAAATAAACTTGTTAGAGAAACGAATTTTGTTATTAATCGTTTTATCTTATGAAAGACGAAAAAAAGCTCGTTAAAAAAGCTAGAAAAGGACAAGCCGAAGCTTTTGGTTTGCTTTATAACCGTCATTTACCGGCTATTTACCGCTTTATTTTTTTGAAAGTCAATCACCAGCAGGATGCCGAAGATTTAACCCACCAAGTTTTCCTTCAAGCTTGGCAAGGTATTAAATCTTACCGCTTAAAAGGGTTCCCTTTTTCCAGCTGGCTTTATCGAATTGCCTCTAACAAGGTCGTTGACTATTACCGAACAAAAAAGACTTACATTGAGTTGGAGTACGTCTCGGAAGAAAATTTAGCCGAGTCTGACCCGCTGCCGCAGAAAAAAATTGACACGGACCTGGATTTGGCCCTAATTAAAAAGGCTCTCAAAAAGCTTGAACCGGAACAACAAAACATTTTGATAATGAAATTTGTTAACGACCTGTCCAACCAAGAAATTGCTCAAGCTATCGGTAAAAGTTTGGGCGCTATCCGCGTCATTCAACACCGAGCTTTAAAAAAATTAAAAAACTTACTTTATGGACAAAACAAATAAAGAAATAATTGAACAATTGAAAAGGCTGAAAAACATTCAGCCCGATATTGCTTTCGTCCAAAATTCTTGGCGTCTGATTTTAACTTCGCCGGTTTCTCAGCCAAAAATATGGTTTTGGCCGGCAAAATTAGCTCTGGCTTTGACATTAATTTTTCTCTTACTGGGAGCGGTTTATTTTACTCTCATTTTCAATAACAAACCTACTCTTTCTTCTAATAATTTCAATTCCCAATTTTTAACCAAGGAGTTTGATAATCTGGCTATCAATATTCAGTTTCAAGAATTAAGCTATTACCAAAAAATCAATCAAGTCATTGCTTCGGCTTTAGTTGAAATCAGCCAAAGCAATAATCACCTCAACCCTCAAACCTTAAAAAATGAAGGGGAGAAATTAGACCAATTGCTTAATCCTCCTCAAAACCCCTCCCATATTGAAGAACTTTTGAACAAAATTATTCTCTAGATAAACCTGTCAAATGAAACTTCAACCATTTTTAAAAACTTTCTTAATTTTGGCAATAGGCATTGGTTTGCTGCCAGTAACAAATTTGGGCCGGGCTCAAACGCCCTTTCTTCAAAATGCTCTAAAAAATGTTCAGGAAGGCGTTGACGAATTGACCAATGTTAAAAATGAAAACAGCCGCGAGAGTTTTAATTCCCGAGTGGAAACCTTTAAAGAAGTGCTAAATTTGTCGCTATCCGAAATGGAAAATATTAAACTCAGACTTTTAAGTCTGGATAATCTTACAAAAAAAGGCCTTGTTTTAAGAGAAGAAATGATTTCTTGGTTTGATAAAATTTTAAAATTTTATAATTCCCAAAAACAAGATTTAAAAAAGTTAGAAAATGATGAAAACGCCACTATCAATGATATCAAAAATTTAGCTCAAAAATTTAAAGAATGGCGTGAAACTGATTACTTGCCTAAAATTGATGAAATTTATAATTTCATCTTAATCAACCTAGAAAAGGAAGCGGTTCAAATGGCTCAAAATCGTTTCCAAAAAATCAGCCGCAGTTTAAATCAGCTAAAAGAAAATAACGTTAAAAATCTTGACGGCGTCTTTGAACTTCTGGATAAAACCAAAAAAATAATTCAGGAAGGAAATGAACTTAATCAAAAAAGCGAAGATTTGTTCTGGCAATTTTTAACCCCCTC
Organism: Candidatus Jorgensenbacteria bacterium CG03_land_8_20_14_0_80_38_39; assembly: GCA_002781185.1. Lineage (GTDB taxonomy): Bacteria > Patescibacteriota > Minisyncoccia > UBA6257 > GWB1-50-10. Next base: position 3,429 of record PEUU01000033.1, read on the forward strand.
CTTAATTGAAAAAAATTCTTCTACTTCGCCGACTTCTTCCGGAGAAGTTAGTTCAACGGAAATAAATTTTTTAAATTCCACTTCTTCCAACGTCTCTTCTTCAACAACAATGACCGAAGAAATAAATCCACCATCACCGTCAATAAAAGATTTGACCAAAGAATCCTTGAATAAAATCAAGGAAGCTTATCAAATCTTTATTGAAATAAGCAATTTAGTGAGGAAATTGCTTATTTAATAATCAAAACTCCCCTTTTATCTTTTAAGGGGAGTTTTGATTATCTCCGGAGATAAAATTATTTAACCGCTTCTTTTAATAATTTGCTCGCCCGGAATTTCGGTTTAATCGAAGCCGCGATTTGAATTTTCTCACCGGTTTTTGGATTAACGCCCATTCGAGCAGCACTTTTAACGACTCGGAAAACGCCGAAACCAGCAATAGCCACTTCTTCACCGCGACTTAAAGATTTGGTAATCGTATCAAAAACCGCTTCTACTGCCTGCTGGGCTTGCTTTTTGGTTTCTGTTCCCGCGGCTTTTATCACCGCTTCCACCAATCCATCTTTTTTCATAAATTATTCTCTTTAAAAATAATCAACTTCGACCTTTAAGCTCAATTATTTATACTATAACAAATAATACAAGAAATAAAAGGAAAAAACAAAGTCAAACTATTTGGCGTATTCAACCGCCCGCGTCTCTCTAATGACCGTAACCTTAATCTCGCCGGGGTAATTAACATCAGTTTGAATTTTAGCCGCTATTTCCCTGGCTAAACGCAGGGCGCCGAAATCGTCAATTTTTTCCGGTACCACAAAAACCCTCACCTCCCGGCCGGCTGAAACCGCGTAAGATTGCCTGACGCCTTCAAAACTATTAACAATTTTCTCAATTTCCTCCAGTCGGTGTAAATATTTTTCCAAGGTGTCGCGTCGGGCGCCGGGCCGGGCCGCGGAAATAGCATCAGCCGTAGCAACAAGGTAACTTTCGGGACTGGAAAAAGGATATTCTTCATGATGAGCTTCCATAGCTTTAATAATTTCTTCCTGAAGGCCGTATTTTTTTAATATCTTCCGGCCTAACTCAACATGAGAACCCCCCACTTCATGGTCAATGGCTTTACCAATGTCATGCAAAAGCGCGGCTTTTTTGGCGACTTCCACGTTCAACTTTAATTCCGCGGCCATCATGCCGGCCAGATGAGCCATTTCTACTGAATGCGTCAAAACATTTTGGCCGTAGCTCGTCCTATAATTCAGACGTCCCAAAAGAAAAATGATTTCTTTAGGCAAATCTAAAATCCCAACTTCATAAGCAGCTTCCTCGCCAATTTTTTTAATTTGTTCATCTAATTCGGCTTTGGCTTCTTCCACCTTTTCTTCAATTTTAACCGGCTGAATCCGACCATCTTTAATTAATTTTTCCAAAGCAATTCTGGCTATTTCTCTCCGCAAGGGGTCAAAAGAAGAAAGCACCAAACTTTCCGGCGTCTCATCAATAATCACTTCCACGCCGGTCAAGTATTCAAAAGCTCTAATATTCTTTCCTTCCCGGCCAATTATTTTACCTTTTATTTCTTCATTAGGAAGAGAAACAACGCTAGTGGTAACGTCAGCCACATGGTCGCGGGCATAGCGTTGAATAACCGAGGTGATAATTTCTAAAGCCTTGGCTTCTAATTGAGTTTGTTTTTCTTTTTCTAATTTTAATAAGGCCTCGGTTAACTCTTCCCGACTTTCTTTCTCAAGAACTTCTAAAAGCTCTTTCTTGGCTTCTTCTTTAGTCAAATGAGCAATCTTTTCCAATTGCTGGCTGCCTTGTTCTTTTAGGGTAGTGATTTCTTCCTGACTGCGTTTTATCTTGTCCCATTCCTTTCTTTGATTTTCTTTAATTGATTCCAGTTCGTTCTGTTTGCGGTCAAGCCAATCCTCTTTATGCAGCAAACGTTCTTCTAACCGCCGAAGTTCGTGTTTGCGTCCTCTTTCCTCTTGCTGGACTTTTGCTAAAACTGAAGCGGCTTTTTCTTCGGCTCCTAATATGATTTTTTCGGCTTGAGACTTAGCGGTTTCAAGTTGTTTTTTGGCTTTAACTTCGTAAAAATATTGGCTGCGAAAACCAAGCCAGTGCCGCAAAAAGTAGCCCAAAAACAGACCCAAAATTGCCAGTCCTCCCGCCAAATAAAGGTTTATCTCCATAAAAGTAAAAGAAGTTTTGATAAATTAATTTTTTCATCGACGTTTTTGTTTAACCTAATTTTAGTTTAAGGCAATTAAGGAATATTGTAAAGGGTCGCCTTAAACAAGATTGGTTTGGCCTTTTCTTTAAAAGTCTTTAAAATAAAGATATGAAACGGATTTTGGTTTTGGTTATTTTAGACGGCTGGGGAATAGGTCAAAACGACGAAAGTAATCCTCTTTTTAAAGCTAATCTTAAAACTTTTGATTTTTTAAAAACCCACTTCCCTTTTGCCAGTCTTCAAGCTTCAGGGCTAGGCATTGGTCTAGCTTGGAATGAAGAAGGCAACAGCGAGGTTGGTCACTTAACCATTGGCGCCGGCCGAATTGTTCATCAACACTTTCCCGAAATTTCCCGGGCGATTGAAGACGGAAGTTTTTTCCAAAAAGAAACCTTGAAAAAAGCCTTTGCTCACGCTCGGGAATGCCAAACAGCGGTCCATCTGGTGGGACTTCTCAGCAACGGCAATGTCCATTCTTCTTTCTCTCATTTAGCGGCTTTAATAAAAATGGCTAAAATGGAAAATTGCCCCAAACTTTACCTTCATCTTTTTACTGACGGCCGCGACAGTTTACCGCAATCAGCGCCCGAGCTTCTTCAAAAATTAGACGAAGAAATAAAAAAACAAAACATTGGCCAATTGGTTAGTTTGGCCGGCCGTTATTACGGCATGGACCGCGACCGGCATTGGGACAGAACCCAAAAAACTTATGAACTTTTAACCAATGAAAAGTCTTTCCCAATAATTAATGACCCGCTTGAAGAACTGAAAAAACTTTACGGAAAAGATCTCAGCGATGAATTTTTGCCGCCGATAATTATTAAAGAACCTCATCCCATAAAAGATAAAGAAGCGGTCATTTTCTTCAATTTTAGAGAAGATAGAATGAAACAAATTTCTGAAGCTTTTGTTAATTCCCAATTTAAGGAATTTCCGGTTAAAACTTTCAGCGACTTATTGATTGTAGCAATGACCGAATACGAGAAAGGTTTTAACGTCCCGGTTGTTTTTCCCAAAGAAATCATCAAAAATACCTTAGGCGAGGTTTTGGCTGAACATCAAAAAACTCAATTGCGTATTGCTGAAACTGAAAAATACAACCACGTCACTTACTTTTTTAATGGTTTACGCGAACAACCCTTCCCCAATGAATACCGGGTGCTCATCCCTTCCCGCGTTCTCGTCCATCAAGAAGAACATCCAGAGATGATGGCTAGAGAAATTACCGAAAGAGTACTTTCGGCTTTAAATGAAGCCACTTTTGATTTTGTTCTGGTTAATTACGCCAATCCTGACATGATTGCCCACACAGGCAATTACGAAGCGACAGTCAAAACCGCCCAAATTATTGACCAGGAAATGGAAAAATTATTTAAAAAGGTCTTGGCTTTAAATCATTTTTTAATTATTACTTCTGACCACGGCAACGCCGAAAGACTTATTAATTTAAGAACCGCCGAAGTTCAACCTCAACATAAAAACAGCCCTGTTCCTTTTCATTTAATTGCCAAAGAATTTCAATTTGCCCAAAACGAGCGACAAGTAGCAACGGCCGAACGAAATCCTCTAGGTATGCTTTCTGACATTGCTCCTACTATTTTGGAATTGATGAAAATCCCCAAACCGCCGGAAATGACTGGTCAAAGTCTTCTTTCTCAATTATTGACCAACCGTTAATCCTTAATTTCTAATTACTAACTTTTGAGGTATAATAAAATTATGAGATTTATCAGCGCTCTCATCTTTCATATTTTTGCCAATTTTGTTGCCCTTTGGGCCGCTACTTATTTTATTCCCGGCTTTATTTTTAAAGGAACCTTTCTTGACCTTTTAATGGCCGCTGCCATTTTAACAGCTATTAACTATCTTTTGAAGCCAATTTTAAAACTTTTACTCGGCCCATTTATCGTTCTTTCTTTGGGACTTTTAACTATTGTTATTAATGCGGCGACTCTTTATCTCCTTGACATTTTCAGCAGTCAGCTTACAATAGAAGGATTAATGCCCTTATTTTTAGGCACTTTAATCGTCAGTTTGACCAATTTAACCATTCACGGGACAGCTAAATTTCTTTACCGCCGTTCTTAATTGTTAAGCATTTAAGCTACTTATGATTTTAATTATCGGTCAAATCGTTATTTCGCTTGTCTTAATTTTCCTGGTTTTAATTCAAGAACGCTCGGCCGGCTTATCTATTTTATTTGGCGGTGCCGGCGGTACTCCTTATCAAACCCGGCGGGGAATGGAAAAATTTATTTTTTGGGCAACTATTGTTTCGGCCGTAATTTTTGCAATTTTAGCTGTTATTCATCTTGTTGTCCAAATTTAAAAAAATCATCAGGTCTTTTTCGGAAAAAGAACACCGGCTTTTTTTGATAGCAACGGCAATTTTTGTTTTAAGCTCCATCTTCAAAATTGGTTTAGCTATTAATGGGGCAACAGAAGTTATTCCTGTTAGCGGCGGCTCTTACCGGGAAGGCGTTATTGGCCAGCCGACATTTATTAATCCCGTTATTTCCAACAACCAAATTGACCTGGACATCAGTTCTTTAATTTACCCCCGATTGGAAACCCTTCTTGACAATTATGACATTCAAGAAAATGGCCGAGTTTATGTTTTGACATTAAAAGAAGGCTTGGTTTGGAATAATGACAAAAAATTGACCAGCGATGATGTCATTTTCACTATTAAACTTATTCAAAATCCCGAGGTCCATTCGCCTTTTTTTGAAAGCTGGCAAGGAATCATGGCCGACAGAACCAGCGAACTTCAAGTAAAATTAACCCTTTCTGCCCCTTATGCTTTCTTCGCCGATCAAATTAAACATTTGCTCATTGTCCCAAAATCGGTTTTCGGTCATTTGCCGCCCGATAATTTGAAACTTTCTAATTATAATTTAGAACCAATTGGCGCCGGACCTTATAATTTTAAAAGTTTTTCTAAAAGAAAGGATGGCTTTATCACCCAATACCACTTGTATTTAAATCGAAAATATGCCGGCGACAAACCTTTTCTCAGGGATTTTTATTTTAAATTTTACGAAAACCTTGACGACCTTTTAAAAGATTTCCGTCTTCGTCAAATTGACGGTTTTGGCAGTCTTCAACCTCTAAATCCCCAAACCGATTTTGTCCCCAAAACCAACACCTTCTACTTGCCAATGTCCAGATACTATGCTATATTTTTCAATGCCAACAATAATCCCCTTTTAAAACAAAGAAATTTCCGCTCAGCTTTGGCTCAAGCCATTGATAGAAACAAAATTATTTTAGAAGTTTTTCAAAACCAAGCCAAAAAAATTGACGGACCAATAATAAACAACAGCGAAAATGACTCAATTACTTACAACCCTTCGGCCTCCCGAAAACTTTTAACCGACATTAATGTCTCAACCACTTCTTTTAACCTCGTTGTTCCTAAAATTGATTTTCTCCAAAAAACCGCTAGCCTTGTCAAAGAAAATTGGCAGGCAATAGGTCTAACTAATGTCAATATCATTGAATTGGAACCGGCTGATGTTTTAAACCAAGTTATTAAATCCCGAGAATATGAAATGATTCTTTTTGGCAATGTTTTAAATAACAATTCTGACCTTTTCCCTTTTTGGCATTCCACTCAACGATTTTATCCCGGCTTAAATCTTTCTTTATACAGCAATCAAAAAGTTGATACCCTAATTGAAAATATCCGCCAAAATCGAACCATTGAAACCCAAAAACAGCAACTTGACCAAATTCAAGAATTAATAAAACAAGACATTCCCGCAATTTTCCTTTATTCTCTGCCTTATGTTTATATTCAAAACAAAGAAGTGGAGGGCTTGACTATAAAACAAATTGTTTGGCCTTCTGACCGTTTTAATGAGATTAGCCATTGGTACCTTAAAACAGCCCGGGTATTTAAATAAATGAAAGCCGCGGTGGCGAAACTTGGCAAACGCACACGGTTCACCCCGTCACCAAAATTTGCACCAGGTGCTATGAAAATACATAATAGTCAAAATTTAATAAATGCTGGGGTGGCGAAATTGGTAGACGCGCTGGTTCATCCCGTTAGAAATAGGCTGGAGTGGTGAAATTGGCAGACACACAGCGTTCAGGACGCTGTACCCGCAAGGGCTTGAGGGTTCAAATCCCTCCTCCAGCACTAGCATATTTCTAACGGGACAAGGGAGCCAGAGATTACAAAATCATAGGAGTTCGAATCTCCTCCCCAGCACCTGTACCGCGAGAGTAAGCCGCCTAAGACAAAAAAAGGCAAACATAAGTGCAAATTTGGTGCGAGGCTCAGGGCCGTGTATCCTCAGGCCGCGGCACTCCTTTTATAAAAATCTTGGGGTTTGCCTGTTTCCCTAGTCAAATAAAAAGCCGGAAGACAACGGGTAGAAATCCCGTTATATGCCAAAAGCATTAAAAATAAAATATGATAGCTAAAAAAATAGAGGTTTTAAAAACCAAAGAGACTAAAATAAGGAAAGAGGAGCCGCTTCGCTTCGCGGCTTTAGGCGGATTGGAAGAAATTGGCCGCAATATGCTTTTTTTTGAATACCGCAACGAAATTATTGTCATTGATATCGGTCTTCAATTTCCCGAAGAAGATACACCAGGCGTTGATTTTATTATTCCCAATACTTCTTATTTAGAAAGCCGAAAACCGAATATTAAAGCCATTATTATTACCCATGCTCATTATGACCATATTGGCGGTATCCCTTATATTCTCCATAAACTGGGCAATCCGCCTCTTTATACCACCCAACTAACCAAGGAAATTATTTTAAGGAGACAAAGAGAGTTCCCCAACGCGGCTAAACCTGTTTTTGAAATTGTCAAAGGCGGCGACGTTCGCCAATTAGGGAAATTTTTCTCCGCCACTTTCTTTGATGTTGTTCACAATATCCCCGAAGGCATAGGAATAGTTCTCCGGACTCCTATTGGAAATATTGTCCACCCCGGCGAGTTTAAATTTGACTATGACTACGAAGGGAAACCTAAAAACTTGGAAATGTGGAAAAAAATTGGCGATTTGGGCATTCATTCTCTTTTACTGGATTCCACTGGTTCCGAGATGCCGGGCTATGCCCTTTCCGAAAGAGTAGTGGAAGCTGAATTGGAAAAAATATTTAGGGCGGCCAAGGGCCGAATTATTGTTGGCACCTTTGCTTCTCTTTTAGACCGCCTTGGAGAAATGATAAAAATTGCTGAAAAAATCGGGCGAAAAGTGGCTATTAGCGGCCTTTCTATGAAAACCAACATCCAAATTGCCCAAAACCTCGGCTATCTCAAATTCCAAAAAGGAACGCTTATACCCATTGAAGACATTCATAAATATCACGATGAAAAACTTCTTCTTCTTTGCACCGGCGCCCAAGGCGAACCAAAAGCCAGCTTAATGAGAATTGCCAACGGCGAACATAAATATATCCGCATAAAAAAAGGCGATACCCTGGTTCTTTCTTCTTCTATTGTTCCGGGAAATGAACGCAGCGTTCAAAACCTCAAAGACAACCTTTCCCGTCAAGGCGCCATAATTTATCACTACAAAATGCTTGACATTCATTCCTCTGGTCATGCTCCTCAAGAAGAACTCAAAACCGTTATGCGCCTTGTTAAGCCGAGGTTTTTCCTGCCCATTCACGGTTATTACTTTATGCGCTGGCGGAACGTCAAGCTGGCGGAAGAAGTCCTGAAACTAAAACCGGAAGAAAGTATTTTAACAGACAATGGTTTGGTGGTTGAATTAGAAAAAAATTCAGTCAGATTAACTCGAGAACAACTGCCGGCTTATTACGTCATGGTTGATGGTTTGGGCGTTGGCGACGTGGAAGAAATGGTTTTAAGAGACCGCCGAGTTTTAGCCCAGGAAGGAATGTTGGTGGTTATCGCCTCTCTTAAAAGGGAAACGGGCAAACTTCTTAAAAATCCCGATATTATTTCCCGCGGTTTTATTTATCTTAGAGGCAATCAAGAACTCTTGGAAGAAATCCGAAAAAAAATCCGTCTTCTCATAAATCAAATTCCTAAATATCAGCCGCTGGACCCTGATTACGTTAAGAGCCTTATTAGAGACCAAATTGGCCAATTTTTGTATAATAAAACCAAAAGAAGACCAATGATTCTGCCGGTAATCATTGAAATCTAACCTCCGGTCATTAAATCATTGTCTCCAAAATAAAAAAACTATGAATAAACCAATCCTGATCTCGGGAATCCAGCCAACGGGTAAACTCCATTTGGGAAATTATTTAGGCGTTTTAAAAAATTTTGTTGAACTTCAGAATTCTGACAAATACCAGTGTTATTTTTTTATTGCTGATTACCATTCGCTCACCGAGGACTTTAACACGAAAGAGAAATCAAAACAAATTCTTGATTTAATAGCTGACTATTTAGCGGCTGGTATTGACCCTAAAAAATCAGTAATTTTTATTCAATCAGCAGTGCCGGCTCATGTTGAACTCGCGGTAATTTTGAATAATTTTACGCCTTTTGGCGAACTTCGCCGTATGACTCAATTTAAAGAAAAATCACAAGAGAATCCCTTCAATATCAATGCCGGCCTTTTTGATTATCCAGTCTTAATGGCCGCCGATATTCTTCTTTATGATGCCCAATTTGTGCCCGTAGGCGAAGACCAATTGCAGCATCTCGAGCTGACACGAACTTTGGCGAGAAAATTCAATAGTAAATTCGGTAAAACTTTTATTGAACCGAAACCGCTTTTAACCAAAGCCCCCCGTTTAATGAGTTTAGATGACCCCATGAAAAAGATGTCTAAATCTCAAACCGCCGGCTGTCTTTTTATTGACGACAAACCTTTAATGATAAAAGAAAAAATCAAAAAAGCCGTTACTGACTCGGGTAAAGAAATTAGATATGACCCTCAAATAAAACCCGCTTTGAGCAATCTGATTTTAATTTTTTCGGCCCTCAGTAATTATTCTATAAAAGCCGTTGAAAGGAGATTTAAAAATAAGGGGTATGCCGAATTCAAAAAAGAACTGGCGGAGATTATTATCAAAACGCTTGTCCCTTTTCAAAAAAAGAAAAAGAAATTAAAAAAACAAACATCTTTTATCAAAAAAATAATTTCTCAAGGAAATAAAAAAGCCAACGGAGTATCTTCAAAAAAACTTCTTCAAATTAAAGAAAAAATAGGTCTGAAAATATAATAATATGCCTAGAAGATTTACCATTGAAAAACCGGCAGCAGAAAAAGAACAGAACTATCAGGGAAAAATTCTTAAAATTGTCAATGATTATGAACGTCAAATCCGTCTCATCTCAAAAGAAGAATCTTTTATCTTAGATAAAGAAGTGCACAAAAAATGGTTAGTTGATGCGGAACGGGAGTTAAAAGAACTGGAACCAATCCGGCAGGATATCTGCCAAAGTTTCAACATCACTGACGACCCTGCTCATCTTTATCTGGCTTCTTCAGGAAAAGGGCCGGAATTTCAGCGAGGCTTCCCCGCTTTCTTCATTCTTATAAATGCTTTAACTGGCGAAGGGTTCTATGGAGAAGGACGAAAAGAACATGTGGAAATTCTTAGAAATCTTATTGAATTAGCCCGAAAACGAAACCTACCTCTGACAATGGAAAATCTCATAAACGATTGGGAAAATAAAAATCCCCAATGGTTGGGTTTTAAAGGATTCTTGGATAAAAATCAATTTAAAGACCTTTCTTCCCAAACTCGAAAAATAATAGAAACGCCCATTTTTGATGAAGAAGGAAAAAAAATTGAAACACCAACCAATTGGTTCATCGCCGGTCATAATTTGTCGTCTTCTCCCTAAACCAAATCATGAAACGACTTTAAACCAAAGTTATCTTGCGCAAAGCCAGCCAAATCGGTTCAGCGTCAATTTTTGTTTCCAACTCAACTTTAAATTTATCAGAACGTTTATATTCAATTAAGGAGGCATTAATTTCTTTTTTAATTAACCTCTCTTGCTTTTGAATAATCTTTTCCAGCTCAGAAGGAACCTGAAGCATTAAAACAATTTCATCTTTTGACTCCAATCCTGCATCTTGGCGCAAGTTTTGAATAATTCTGATAAGCTCTCTTAATAAACCTTCTTCCCGCAATTCATAAGTGATTTTAGTATCCAATTCAATTTCTTCTTTTATTTGAGGAACAAAAATTATTTTTTTCACATTTACTTCTTCTTTTAATAAATCTAATAATTCCAAGTTGTTTTGAATTTCCTCTTGCCATTGGCAAGATTTAATTTTAAGCGAAGCCAGCGGCTGTCTAACTTTAACGCCGGCTTCCGCTCTTTTAGCCAGGGCTAAACTCGCTAATCGTCTAATTTCTCCCATTTGCCCCAAAAGATTTTTATCAATTAAATTTTTGTTAATCCTCGGCCAATTCTCCAAATGAACCGACTGCCATGCTGATTTACGCGGATTACTACCCAATGAAAGATAGAGGGCTTCGGCAAAAAAGGGAGTGAAAGGCGCCAGCATTTTACTAAGCGTTATCAAAATATAACCCAAGACCTGGCAAGCGTTTTCATAACCCTTTTCTCCTACCTGCTTTCCTGCCTTTTCATTTAAATGATGGCGGCGGTGAGGTTGAAAGCGGCGCCGCGAACGACGAATGTACCAACGAGAAAGGTCACCAACAAAATCTTCAATAAATTCTGCGGCTTTATTAATCTCATACTTTTCCAATTCCCTCGTGACCATTAAAATGGTTTCATTAATTCTGGCTAAAATCCAATTATCTAAAATTGAATTTGTTTTAACCGGGCGAACGTTCTTAAATTTATATTTCAGAGCATATAAATCAAAAAAGGCAAAAGAATTGTAAATCAACAAAATAAAACGGCGCAAAGTTTGAATTAAATCTTTCTCATCAAATCGCTTTGGTTCGCCCGGCGGATTAATGGTGTAAAAATACCAGCGGACGGCGTCAGCCCCGTATTTTTGAACCATTTGCCAAGGGTCAATAATATTTCCTTTTGACTTAGACATTTTTTGACCGTATTTATCCAAAATTAACCCCAGGGAAATAACATTTTTATAAGGAGCGCCGCGACCTAAAAGAACGGAAATTGCCAAAAGCGTATAAAACCAGCCGCGGGTTTGATCCATTGCCTCGGTAATATAATCAGCCGGAAAATCCAATGACACTGACTTACGCTGACTTTTTCCGTGTTGTTCTGCGTTTAGTCCGTGTTGATCCGCGATCCCGAAGGGATAATGAGCTTGAGCAAAAGGCATGGCGCCGGAATCAAACCAAACATCGGCTAATTCTTTAATTCTCTTCATTTTCCCCGGACATTTGGAACAATTCCAAACTATTTCATCAATATAAGGCCGGTGAAAATCAGCCAAACCGTCTTTGTTTCTGGGCAGACTAAAATATCCCACTTCTTGAAATTCCGATGTTTTAATAAATTCCTCGCCGCGTTTTTGTTTTTCTTTAACCGCTTCTTCAGGAGACCAACCTTGCATAATGGCGTTTAACACCCAAAGGGGGTCTTCATGGCTGATAATTAAAATATTTCTAGAATTATATTTTTTCTCCAGCTCTAAAATGAAATGAAATGTTCTTTTGACGGTTTCTTTTAAAGATTCACCTTGAGGCGGCGTCTTAAAAAATTTTTCCAACTCAGAAGAAAAATAATGACGGTAATTTTGGTCGCTTTGACCGTTAAAAATTCCCATATTGGTTTCCCGTATCCTTTTATCAAAAATTATTTTTTTAATTCCTAAAAGACTGGTCACGATTTGGGCGGTTTCTTTTGCCCGAGTAATGTCAGAAGAAATAATTAAATCAATTTTTTTGCTTTTTAATTTCTTGACTGTTTTTTCTAAATCTAAACGGCCTTGGAGAGTCAATGAATACTTTGTTTTTTCGGGCCAGCAACTAACAAGGTGTTTAATATTATTGACCGCTTCAGCGTGACGCAAAAGGAAGTAATGATTTTTAGAAGTTTTTAAATGATGAGATAATTCTTGGCGGCTGCCAATAACTTCCCGAAAACCGCATTTTCTGCACTGCCAAATTGGCAAGGGCGTGCCCCAATAGCGCTCGCGGGAAATTGCCCAGTCCTTAACTTCCTTAAGCCACCCGCCAAAACGGCCATCTTTTAAATGAGCCGGAATCCAATTAATTTTCCGGTTGGTGGATAAAAGCTGGCTTTTTAATTTACTCATCGCAATAAACCAAGAATCGCGGGCGTAATACAAAAGCGGTTGGCCGCACCGCCAACAAAAAGGATATTCGTGGGTATAGGATTCAATTCTTAACAAATATTTTTTTTCTTTAAGAAAATTGAGAATTTTTTCTTCGGTTTCTTTGGCTTTGACGTCTAAACCCTCAAACCCCTCAACATCAATAGCAAATTTCCCTTCTTCAGTAACAGTATGATGCTGGGGTAAGCCGAACTTTAAACCCAATTTATAGTCGTCGTCGCCGTACATTACCGCTATATGAACAATTCCCGTGCCTTCTTTAGTAGTCACAAAATCAGCTGCATAAATTTTGTAAGAATTTTTTTGCTGTAATTTCTTAACGACAAAAAGCGGCTGATATTTTAAATTTACTAAATCCTTGCCTTTAAATTCTTCAAGCGTCTCATAAGGAAAATCAATAATTGAAAGTCGCTCTTTAGCTAAAATAAAATTTTCCGGACTTTCAAATTTGTTTTTAATTAAAACATAATCAACACGTGGATTAATAGCTAAAGCCACATTGCCAGGCAAAGTCCAGGGCGTGGTTGTCCAAGATAAACAATATGTTTGGTTATTGGTAATAAAATTTTTGCCTATTTTTTGCCTTTTTTGCAATTGAAATTTCAGATAAACGGAACTTTCCGTAATTTCTTCATAACCCAAAGCTAGTTCGTGAGAAGACAAAACAGTGCCGCAACGGCTGCACCAAGGAACAACTTTATACCCCTGATAAAGCAATTTCTTCTGCCAAATTTGTTTGAAAATCCACCAAAGGGATTCAATATAAGAATTTTCATAAGTAACATAAGGGTTTTTTAAATCCAGCCAAAAACCGATTCGCTCGGTCAGTTTTTCCCAATCATCTTTATACTGCCAAACCGATTCTTTGCATTTTTGGTTAAAAGCGGCAATGCCGTAAGCTTCAATGTCTTTTTTTGTCTTAAAGCCCAGTTGTTTTTCCACCTCCAGTTCAACCGGCAAGCCGTGAGTGTCCCAGCCGGCTCGTCGGGGCACGTAAAAACCTCTCATTGTCTTATAACGCAGGATAATATCTTTAAAAACCCGGGCCAAAACGTGATGAACCCCCGGCTGGCCATTGGCCGTCGGCGGTCCCTCGTAAAAAACAAATTTCTTCTTGCTTTGATTTTGTCTAAGGGCTAATGATTTTTTAAAAATTTGGTTAGCTTGCCAAAATGCCAAAATCTTTTCTTCAATTTCGGGCAAGGAAAATTTCTTTAATTTTTTCAGCATTTTCTTTTAATTTTAATAAAGTTCTTTCTTTTTAACAAAAATCGGCCTTGAGATTTAAGAGAAGCCAAAAACTTTATTCTTTTTGACCTACATCTTCTTGGGCGCTTTGATTCCCAATAAAATCAGCAAATTTTTCAAAACTAGGGAACTGGCTTTAACCAAAATCAAACGAGCTTGATTAATGTCATCTCCCTTTTCAATCACTCTTTCTTTTTCATAAAAATTATGAAAAGCCTTGGCTAATTCCGTGGCATAACGAGTTAAACGGTGAATTTGATAATCGCCGGCCGCATCCTCAATGATTTCCGGAAACTTAACTAATTCCTGAATCAATTTAATATCTTCAAAAGTTTTTAAGGGGTCTAGTTTTACTTTGACGCTGATTGTTTTAATTTTAGCTTTCTTTAAAATACTCCAGCTCCTCACATAAGCATATTGAACGTAATAAACCGGGTTTTTTAATGTCTTTTCTTTGGCTAAAGATAAATCAAAATCCAGGTGGCTATCGCTAGAAACCATTAAAAAGAAAAAACGGGCTACATCAAGATTAATTTCTTTGAGTAAGTCTTCAAAAGTGACAAATTTTCCCATCCGCTTGGACATTTTTACCCCCTGACCCTTTTCCAACAGCCGAATAGCTTGAGTAATAATGACCGTCGAATCTTTTAGACCTAAAATTTTAGCTGCCGCTTGAATCCTTTTAACATAGCCGTAATGGTCGGGCCCCAAAATATTAATTTTTTTGTTAAAACCTCGCCTGACGGTTTCCAAATAATGGCCGCTGTCATTTAAGAAGTAAGTTGACTGGCAGTCGCTGGTTAAAAGGACTCGGTCTTTATCGTCGCCAAATTTAACCGTCTTTAACCAAATCGCTCCTTCTTTTTCATAAACCAAACCGGCTTTTTTAAAAATGGCTAAGGCTTTTTCCGGATATTTCTTTTTGTAAATATGATTAAATTCAGAAGTAAAGCGATTAAATTTTATCCTTGCTTTCTGGATGATAACCCTTTTTGTATTTTTCAAAAATTCTTTGGCAGCGAATCGTCCCAAGATTAAAGGTTCGCTTTTATATTTTTTAACCACCCCTCTATGTTTTCTCGCCCAATCTTTAATATAAAGACCCTGATATAGTTTATCTCCCCTTTTTTCTTCCTGTTGCTGTTGCCCTAGGTTTAAACCTAGGGCAACAATTAATGAATTGCCGAGTTTTATAATTTGATTACCAGTATCATTAACATAATATTCCCTTTCCACTTTAAATCCTGAAAATGCCAAAATATTAGCCAAAACATCGCCCAAAAATCCTCCCCGGCCATTAGCTAAGGTTAAAGGACCGGTAGGGTTGGCGGAAATAAACTCCACTTGGACTTTTTTGTTCTTGCCTAATTTTGATTTTCCGTAATGGGCTCCTTCTTTCAAAATTTCTTTAACTTTTGTTTGCCAAACATTTTCTAAAATCCAAAAATTTATAAAACCGGGTTGGCTAACTTCTACTCTTTTAAATAATTTCCCTTTATCCAATTTTTTAATCTTTTCGGCTAAATCTTTGGCAATTTCCAATGGTTTCTTTTTTAAACTCGCGGCAATTTTAAAAGCGGCGTTAGTTGAATAGTGGCCAAAATTTTGAGCCGGAGAAAAAACTTCGGCTTTAACCGAGAAAGGTATTATTTTTTTTAAAATTTGAACGATTTGCTGACGCATTTTTTAAATTAATCAGTAACGCCTTGACGATACGGACAAAATTGGCACTTTAAATTAGCCGGAGGTGTTGGTTCTTTTAGACTTAAAACCGCTTGCCGAAAAGTTTTTTGAATGAATTCGGGGTTAGTATTTAATTCCTCCACGCTGACATTAAAATGCAAAGGCTTTTCCAAATCAAAATTTTTGTGATTAAAAAACCAATAGATAAGGTAGGCTAAATTTTGAGTTTTAAAACCGCTTTCTTTTAAAAGCCAAGTGTAAGAACTCATTTGAATAATGTGGCTGCTGTGAGGTTCTATTGGCGGGAAACCTCGGGTCTTATTATCCAAGGGCACGATTGAACCGTCACTTAATTCTAAAGCGTCATCTAAAATTCCGCCAAAATAAGCTTTGACTTCGTTATCAAAAATTTGAAAAGTTCGGGAACGAAATTTGGAAATTAAAGCTCGGTCAGCCAATAATCGGCCGGGCAAGTTGTCTTTCAATAACGGCGGCATACCGCCTTTGCCTCGCCAATGGTCAAAATAAACTTTCAAAGTCAAATCAATGCCGTTTGGCAAAGACGAAGTCGGAGTCTTTGGTCTTTTTATCCCCTTATTCATTTGCAGCCAAAAACAGCGGGGGCAATCTAAATAAAGATTAAGCGAGGAAGGAGAAATTTTTACAACCTTATCCGATTCCATATTGAATTTATACACCAAAAAATCCTCTGCTGCAAACCCCGTAATACAACTGCGATTGCAATGTTTTTGGTTGACTCAATGCAAGGAGGAGTTTTTTATGGTTTCAGAAAAGATATCAATGTTCTGCCTCTGCAATAAAACATTGGGCCAACCCTATCGCCATTGTTAGCTCTTTAAAAGATTGCTAATCTGAAAACAAATGACTTTTCTGGCAATTAATAAAAAAGCTGGTTTTGATTACCAAATTTTACAAACTTTTGAAGCCGGAATTGAACTAAAAGGTTTTGAAGTAAAATCCATAAAATCCGGCCGGATAAATCTGGTGGGTTCTTATGTTATAATCCGCGATAATCAGGCCTGGCTTTTGAACAGCGACATTCCACCTTACCAGCCAAAAAATACACCGGCTGATTATGATTCTAAAAGAACCAGACGTTTATTATTAAAACGCCCGGAAATTCATTACCTTCTCAGTCAAAAACAAAGCGCGGGTTTGACTTTAATCCCCCTGGAGATGTATATTAAAAACCGGGAAATCAAGCTGAAAATTGCTTTAGCCAAGAGCCGGAAAAAGGCTGACAAACGCGAGCTCCTTAAAAAAAGAACTATTGAAAGAGAAATGGGGAGGTTTAAAACGCTTCGCCGTTATCTTAGGGGATGAAAGGCTTCGACAAAATAAGTTCTCGTACCTTGCAAGCCGAGCCGATTGACTCGCTAATCCAATCAAAAACAACAACTGCTAACAAAAATGCAGTGCCGGCGTTAGCCTTTGCTTAATGTCGGTCTCTCCGCCAAGGCTTTAGTAGCCGGCGGACATCAGCCCTTGACGCCTCAAAAAGGACCACTGGTGTTATAACGAGGCTCGCTTCCTGCAAAATGGTCTAATAACAGAAAGTTAAACTATAAGACCACAACTGTTCTCGTAAGAAAACTAAGCTTGTAGAAAAGGTAAGTGAACCGTTTTGGACGCGGGTTCAACTCCCGCCATCTCCACCATATTGAATTAGTCGCCTCGCTCGGGGCTTCGTCCCTCGCTTCGGCGGGCAGGTAAAAGGAAAGGGAAACTTTTTTGCTGGGTTCTGCTCTGAACGAGCAGGGCGGCGGGAGCGGAGTTTATCCGCCTGCTGGCGGACTTCGGCTCGGG
>PEUU01000010.1 GCA_002781185.1 Candidatus Jorgensenbacteria bacterium CG03_land_8_20_14_0_80_38_39
TCACCTTTAAGTGTCGGGGACAGCAGAGTCGAACTGCTATATTCCTCGTCCCGAACGAGGCGCCTTACCATTAGGCCAGTCCCCGAATATTCTATTTTCTCTTTTTTCTTTCGTAAAGCCGTTTTGATTTCTGGGTCAGGGTAAAAATTGAAAGCACCATAGTGTAGTCAGCGATTGCTTCCGAAAAGAGCAAAAATAACTATAGTCCACAAAATTACAAATAATTTCCCCGGATGCCGATCCTCATGCATTTCATAACCGCCTGTCGAATTCTTTGGTACCGGCGTAAAGTCCTAAAACAGCTCGTACTACCGCTATACTACAGCCCGATGTTTGGTGTGGAAAGGACGCGCGTACTGCCGGCATACTTCTCTCCACTTCCATCATTATAAATGAAAACAGCTGGAATTTCAAAAAGAAATTTCAGCTGAAAAGAATCAGCAGGTTGAAACCAAAAATTACAATTAAAATTTTTTTGCTCATTCTAATTCTGGCTGAAAATTATTATTCAACCTAACCTCATAAAGCGCCGCTGAAATAATATCTTTACCTTTCAAAAATACCTTAAGCAACCCGCCGGTCATTGTTTTTTTGGAAAAATTTTGGTCAAAGACAAAATTACCCAAACTGTAAGCGATATACTTGCCATGATAAACTTCCAGCGGCTGGACAACGTGGGGGTGGGAGCCGATAACTAAATCCGCGCCTGCGTCAATAGCCAGTTGGGCGAGTAATTTCTGACGTTTATTCGGTTCTTTTGAGTATTCATCGCCAAAATGAAAAACGACGACAACCAAATCAGCTAAAGCTTTTGCCTCATTGACGGCTGATTTTATTTTTTCTTCCTTGGCTAACGCAACGCCGGGAACAAAAAAATCAGAAAAAGCCAAAAAAGCGATTTTTACTCCTTTGATTTCCGCAATTTTTGGCACATAAGCTTTTTCTAAATCAACGCCGGCTCCCACCGGCAGAATCCCAACATTTCTAAGGTTCAAAACCGTATCTTCTAGAGCCTTTTCGCCCCAGTCACCGAGATGGTTGTTGGCTAAAAATAAAACGTCAAAGCCGGCGAAAGTCAAACCACCAAGCGATTGAAGCGGCATTCGGAAGGAATAAAGGTTGCCTACTTCTTTGCCTTTGTCAGACAACGACCCTTCCAAATTGCCGGCAACAATATCAGCCTCATTGAGAATATTAGCGATTTTCAAAAACGGAAAACGAAAATCGTTATTGCCGACTTTTTCTATTTTTGCCCGGACGCCCCGGTCAAGCATAATGTCACCGACAAAAATTAAACTTATTGCCGGCGGTTCTTTTTTTGTCAACTCAATATTAGTCGGCTGAGAAACATTAACTGTTAAATCATAAGGAACGCGGTTATAAAAAAGGTCGCTTAAAAACCTGAGGCCAATACCGGCACCAAGGCTAAAAATAACTAAAAATACAACCGAAGATGCTAATTTAAATATTCTCACAATTATTTCACATAGTATTTTTTCTTCATCTCTTCTTCTATTCCTGATTCAAATTCTTCTTTTATTTGTCGGGCTCTTAAAGAGGTATTTTTAAGTTCTTCATCAGAGAACGTCCCTAAATGTTCAACTCTTTTTATTAAATAATCTTTATTATTTTTTTGAGGATCATCTAAAACTTCTTCTAAAAGAATATTTAATATCCAGCCGATTTTGGGACCCGGAGAAATTTTTAAAATTTCCATTATATCATTTCCATTAACTTTCAGCATCCTTGGCGAAATCGGGTCCCGTTTAACTTTTTCAATCATAAAAAGCAGATGGCGCAGTTTATAAGGCACGGCTTTGGGCACGCCCGAACCAATCCGGTCAGCTTCTCGAATTTTTATCAAATCATCAACATTTTCCGGTCCGACACGAGCAAGAAATCGCCGCACGCCGGCTTCGGTCACTTCGCCAACATTGTAATAAAAAAGATGATAACGGACTAAGTGAACAACCTTTTCAATAATTTCTTTAGGGAAATGAAGCCGGTCCAAAATTTTAACCGTCATTCTCGCGCCCACGATTTCATGATTGTAAAAAGTGGAATCCGGGCCTTCGCCTTGTTTGGTTCGCGGCTTGCCCACATCATGCAAAAGAGCGGCCAGCCGGATAATCAAAGAATAATTTTTTTTAGTCGCGTAATCCAAAGCCCGAACATTATGGTCAAAAACTTCATAAATATGATGTTTGTTTTGACTAATTCCCTTGCCTTCCGAAAGTTCGGGGATGATATATTGAAGAAGCCCCAAATCTTCCAAAAGCCGAATCCCTTGAGCCGCGGCCGGCGTCATTATAATTTTTTCCAGTTCGTCTCTAATTCTTTCTTTGGCAATGACTTCTAAGAGTCTGGCGTGTTTTTTAACGGCTTCGGCAGTTTTTTCTTCAATATGGAAATTTAATTCAACAGCAAAGCGAACCGCTCTGATTAAGCGCAAAGCGTCCTCATTAAAACGTTCTTCGGGATTGCCCACGCTGCGAATGATTTTATTTTCTAAATCTTTTTGACCATTGAATGGGTCAATAATTTTAATATTTTGGAGGTTCGACCTCCCAATATTATCGTCAATTTTTGGAGGTCGAACCTCCCCAAATTGAATTTCTGCCGCGAGTGCGTTTATTGCAAAATCCCGTCTGGCTAAATCTTCCTCAATTGTTTTGGCAAATTTTATTTCATCGGGATGACGTTTATCAGTATATTTCCCTTCCAATCTGAGTGTTGTTACCTCAACAACATTCAGCGCTGACTCACGCGGACTTGACGCGGACTTACGCGGAAAATTTTCTGCGTCGTTCTGCGTACCTGTCTGCGTAGTTCCGCGTGTCGCCTTGACGAGGACAGTGCCGAATTGATTTTCATAGATGCTGTCGGGAAACAAATTTTGAATTTCTTCGGGTCGGGCGCTCGTCGCCACATCCCAATCTTTCGGCTCCCGACCAATTAAAATATCGCGGACGCAGCCGCCAACTAAATAAGCTTGATAGTGATGCTTGATAAGAATTTTAGCGATTTCTTTAACTTCTTTTGGAATTTTCGCTTCCATACTTCTTAATTATAATCCCAAATTCTTTATCTTGACAGGACTTCCCAAGTCAATTAGTTTTAAACCAGCAAATTACAATATTATTCACATCATCATAAGGGGGACTATTATGGAAACGCAGGAAAAATCTACGAAGAGCATTACAATTGAATACGCAATTGCATCTCTGGAAGAGGTGGTTGGTCTTCTAAGGGAACTTGCTGAAAAAGATGCGGCTGATCTTCTTGCTGAAGAAAATGAGTTGTTTAAGGCAGTTCTGGTTGATACCCTTGATGATATCATTGCCAGAAGCGCCAGAAACAACGGTGACCAAGTTAGGGAAGTCCTTAAAAAACTCGCCACCGTCATCAAAGAAAATGACAGAACTTGCCTCACGGATAAACATCTTCTGTCTATCCGAATTTTCTTTTAATCTTTAATCTTCTTGAAGGCCGCTATGGCCTTCTTATTTTTTTATATTTGAATTAGAATCAAATATCAGGATATTCTTATTTTGAAATGCCCTCGTAGTGAAACTTGCCCCGTTAGATATATTCCCCTCGTAGCTTAATGGATAAAGTGCTGGTCTTCGGAACCAGTGATGCGGGTTCGATTCCTGCCGAGGGGGCAATATCTAACGGGGTGAAGATATCACGACTGCCTTCGAAGCAGTTAGTGGAGGTTCGAATCCCTCCGGGGACGCACGGCAAGACAGGCGGGCCTTCGCCTCGCCGAAGTCCGACATAAAGTCGGACGCAGGCGGGGAAGCTCGATTTAAAGGTTTGAATCCTCTCGGGAGCACCAGAAAGGAAAAGTCAAAGAGTTTTGGTTCGCCTCGCTTGGTTCGACACTGCTCACCACGGGTCACTCGACGAGCATTTGGTATTGAATTTTCGGAACAAAAACAAATTGGCGGTTTCGCACTTTGGGGGAAGAAAATTTTTTAATCATAAAGTCGAAATTAATTATTAATTTTGCTATAACAAACATATAAACCGAAAAGGATTCATTAACATAATATTGTTATTTTGATTGTTGTCCTTGCCGGAGTAGGAGGATATTTAACAGTGATTAAGAAACCGACGCCACCTGTTCAACAAAATAGTATTCAAATTAAATGTCCCAACCAATACCATTTCACTTACATTTTAGATAACTTATGCGTAGAAATTGACTTTTTATTTTTGAATTGGTAATATTAAATCACAATCTAGAGATTAAAGTTAATAAATTGAGATAAATTATGTTTCAAGAATTTCTAAATTTTTATCTAAATAGGGCTAAATACGAACTAATTGATGAAGGAAAGATTTTCTATGGAGAAATTTCTGAACTGAAGGGGGTTTGGGCCACTGGGAAGAACCTAGAGGAGTGCCGGAAAAATCTTCTAGAAACCTTAGAGGGGTGGACCCTTTTAAGATTGAGAAAGAATTTAGCTATTCCTAACTTCAAAATTCCCTATAAAAAGCTCTCTCTTAATAAAGTTCATGCCAAAACTTAAACCTGTTTCTTGGCGGCAATTGGTAAAACGACTTAAAGAATTTAGCTTTGAAGGACCATATCAATCAGGAAAGCATCCTTATATGATTAAAGAAAATTTAATTTTAACCATCCCTAATCCTCATTCTGAAGATATTAGTCCAGATCTCCTTTCTCGGATTTTAAGACAAGCAGAAATTGATAAAAGGAAATGGATAATAAAGGATAAAGGCAAATAGGAATGTTTTTTTGTTAAATAAAATTATCTTTCAAAACTCGGCTGGAGATTAAATCAAAAAGTTTTTGCCTGAGAAAACACCAAAGAACCTGATAAGGATATTGTCTCGAACTATGTTTTAACGGAAAGAAGAAAAGAAAAATTTTTAATTAAAAAATTAATCAATTGTGCTATAATTATTTAAGAAAAGCGGTTGATTTTTCTACTTGAATCTTAAACTTTTTATTATCAAATAATATAAAACAATTAGACCCGAAATCAGTTTGGTTATTCTTTTTCAGGTTTATTTTTCGTTATTTCTTATTTTTAATATTTTTCTTAACCTACCCTGCCATTATTCTTTTTGAATTCCGAGGTAGTAAGGGTGACATATCTTTTGGATTTCTTAATTGGCTTTGGATTATCATTCCCGCTTTATTAATTTTCTCCTTTATTTGGGCAAAACTTACTTACCATTTCTACCGCTATGAACTCACTGACACTTGTTTTCGTAAGGAGCTCGGAGTCATCTACAAAAAGTATGTATCCATTCCTTATGATCGTATTCAAAATGTGGACGTCTATCGTGGCATTTGGGCTCGTATTCTCGGGCTCTCGGATTTGCAAATTCAAACAGCCGGAGCCAGTACTGGTGGCAGTGGTTTTGGTGCGGCTAGCACTCATGCAGAAGGACATCTCCTCGGCTTGTCGCGTGAGGTTGCCGAACAGCTTCGTGATGAACTTATTCAACGAGCTCGCCAATCTAAAAATCAAGGACTTTAACTTTAATTTCATATAGAATTTGCCGCAACGTAAGAACGTTTTCGCCAAAGGCGAATTACGTTCAACGTTGCTGGGAAGTTGAAATTTCCTATCAAAAATTTCTTACATCCCACCAAACCCAGTAGCAGTCCTTCGACAAGCTCAGGACGAAGGAGGGAACCGAAATCCTGAACTTAAAAACTGCCAAAGAACCCCGATAGTACAACCTG